>JAAZJI010000178.1 GCA_012800465.1 Spirochaetales bacterium | reverse complement strand
GAAGTTCGCCTCGGCGGTCGCCGCCAGTCCAATCATCGATGCTTTGTCGATAATCTGGCCTCCCGCATTCTCCAGCTCGGACTTCTGGTAGGAGGGCCCGCCTCCGACCATCAGGTCGAACATGCCGACCAGTCCGATCCGGCGGGTATATCCGAACACGATGCTCATCAGATCCTTGGTGGACAGGTCGTTCGGATCGTCCGTAACCAGCGTCTGGAACGAGACCTGGGAATAAAACCCGTCCTGACTGAATTCATCCGCATAGGAATAGACCCCGAACTGGAATCCTATGAAGTCGGTCGGCTTCTTGTCGAAATCCTGGACGATGCCCACCGCACCGTAGTCCAGACTCACCGTGGCCATGCCGCTGTACGCCATGACGCCGCCGAGAGCGAACACCATCAGAAACACCAACACGGTTATCTTTTTATGCATGAAGGCCCTCCGAAACATATTGCCTCAGTATAGAGATAAACGATACGGCGTATCAATTAAGCCAACTGCCGAATTGACCATTTCAACCTCAAATAGACAGTCACCCGCTTCCAAATACCAACCGATGAAAACATGTATATTCTGTAGCCCGAAAACAAGGATATCCTTGACAGCATTGTTTGTATCAACTAGCTTGTGGCTGAGGAATGGAGACGATGGGGCACACGATGGATGAATTGGCTGTTGGCCAAAAAGGTTCGGTGAAGGCGATCAATGCACCCAAACAGCTGAAACGACGATTGATGGACATGGGGTTCACCAAAGGTGTCGGCGTCGAGGTGATCAAGACGGCCCCCATGGGGGATCCGATGGAGGTCGCCGTCCGGGGATATCACCTCTGCCTGAGAAAAGCGGAAGCACGCTCGATCGAGCTCGCATGACCTATGCACACGATCGCTCTCGTGGGGAATCCCAACAGCGGGAAGACAACTCTGTTCAACCTGTTGACCGGTTCGACCGCCTATGTCGGCAACTGGCCGGGAGTTACCGTTGAAAAGAAGGAAGGGATGATCGATGGGCACAGGATCCTCGATCTTCCCGGCATCTATTCGCTTTCCCCCTACTCCCCTGAAGAAAAGATCTCCCGCCGATATATTCTCGATGAACAGCCCGACCTCATCATCGACGTCATCGACGCCACCAACCTGGAGCGGAGCCTCTATCTCTCGACCCAGCTCGCCGAGCTCGGCCGCCCCCTGCTACTGGCCCTCAACATGGAAGACCTGCTCGTCAAGGACGGGATCGCCATCGATGTGAAGGGGCTCAGCCGGATGTCCGGAACCCCGGTGATTCAGATCTCGGCGGCCAAGGGAACGGGCATCGCCGAGTTGAAGGAAGAGATCGGACGTGCCCTTTCCAATCCGCAGACGCCCCCTTGCCCCCTGTTCAGCGCCCCGGTCGAACAAAAGCTCACCACCCTCATCGAGGATGACTATCTTCATGAGATTCCCCATGGAAGGCAGATGCGCTGGGCCGCGATCAAGCTTCTGGAAGGTGACGAGCTGTTTTTGGAGTCGATGCCCCCGATTCCGCCTGAATTGGACACCTATCTCAAAGAGGCCCGAACTCACCTGCAGGAACTTTATGATGACGACGTCGAGTCGATCATCGTCGACCAGCGCTACAAGGTGGCGGAACGACTCGCCCGGGAGAGCATCATCAGGCAGGCTGCGAACACGAAGCGTTTCACCTTCGATGTGGTCGCGACCCACCGGATCTGGGCGATTCCGCTCTTCATCCTCATCATGAGCGGGGTGTTCTTCCTCTCCGTCGGAGTCGTCGGCGGATACACCACCGCCCTCCTTGAGGGGTTCTTCGAGAACCTCGCCGAGTGGGTAGCCGTCACGGGCGGATCATGGCACGTCCATCCCTTCCTCATCGGGATTCTCTCCGACGGCATCATCGCCGGGGTCGGAGCGGTCCTCACCTTCGTGCCCCAGCTGTTCATCCTCTTTCTGCTCCTCTCGATTCTTGAGGATTGCGGGTACATGGCCCGGATCGCGTTCATCATGGATCGTCAGATGCGCTCGATGGGTCTTTCCGGAAAATCGATCATTCCGCTTGTCATCGGAACCGGCTGCACCGTCCCTGCGATCATGAGCACCCGGACGATCGAGCACCAGAAACAGCGGGAGCTCACGGTCATCGTGACTCCGTTCATCCCCTGCGGAGCGAAGATGCCGGTCTTCGCCCTGATGCTCGCCTCCTTCTTTTCGAACAAGTGGTACATGGCTCCCCTGATGTACGTCATGGGTATCCTTGCGGTGATCGTCACCGGCCTTCTTGCCCGGGCGATCGACCGCCACAAGGAAACCAATGCGTTCATCCTTGAACTGCCCCGCTATCAGATGCCTTCCCCCAGGAGCGTATGGCGGCAGACGAGGGATCGGACGCTCGGCTTCATCTATAAAGCCGGTACGATCATCCTGCTCGCTTCGATCCTCATCTACCTGCTTTCCTCCTACT
>JAAZJI010000177.1 GCA_012800465.1 Spirochaetales bacterium | reverse complement strand
CCCTCGGCTGCTCCCGCTCCCACGATCGTATGCAGTTCGTCGATGAAGAGGATGATCCCCCCTTCGCTGGAGGTGACCTCCTTGACGACCGCCTTGAGCCGTTCCTCGAACTCGCCCCGGAACTTCGCCCCGGCGATCAGGGAGCCCAGGTCCAGGCTCAGCAGGCGCTTGTTCTTCAGCGACTCGGGAACGTCCCCGCCGGCGATCCTCCTGGCCAGACCTTCGACGATCGCCGTCTTTCCGACCCCCGGCTCCCCGATGAGGACCGGGTTGTTCTTCGTCCTCCGGCTGAGGACCTGCATCACCCTCCGGATCTCTTCATCCCGCCCGATCACCGGGTCGAGCTTTCCGTTCCGGGCAAGGAGCGTCAGGTCCTTGCAATACTTCTCGAGCGCTTCATACCGGCTCTCCGGATCCTCGCTGTCGATCCGGGTGTTGCCGCGGATCGCCTGGAGAGCCTGCATCACGTTCTCCTCGGTCAGGCCGAGCTCCTTGAAGATCCTGCTCGCCGTCGAATCGTCGCGAAGGATCGCAAGCAGCACGTGCTCGGCGGAAAGGTATTCATCCTTGAACTCCCCTGCGATCGTCGTTGCCGCATGGAGTTGGTTCGCCAGCACTCCGCTGATCGAGCGTCTGGCGGATCCGCCATAGGCCTTGCTGAGCCGGTCGGCCGCCTCTTCGAAGCGCTCCTCGACGGTCCGGGGAGAGATGCCGACCCGCTCCAGAATCGAAGCGAGGATCCCATCCTCCTGACCCAGGAACGCCAGCACGAGGTGCTCCCCCGCCACTTCGGCGTTGGAGCGCAGTCCGGCGAGCCGATCCGCTTCCGCGATCGCCTGGCGCAGTCTGATTGTCATCTTGTCCATGTTCATGTCACGTGTTGACGCAGTGACCTCTTATGCTTGCAGTCCTTCCAGATAGCGGGTGACCAGATCCTTCGACGTCTGGATCGAAAAGGTGTCGAAGAACGCCACTTGGAAGCAGGACGCCTCCAGAAGCAGCATCAGATGGTCGGCGACCGTATTCGCATCGCAGGAAACGATCTGTCCCTCTTTCATCCCCTGGTGCAAGAGACGTTTGAAGAGGATCGAGAGCTTCGCGGTCCGTCGCATGATGATCGCGTTGAAATCCGTTCCTTCACGCTTCATCTGCAGCATCACGTCGACCAGACTGGTCAGCTCCCCTTCATGGTCGTGCGCCTCCTGCATGATGTCGGTGCAGATGACCGTCAGGCGCTTGAGGAAGGGTTGTTCGCTCGACCACGCGTAGGTCGCGTACCGGTTGAACATCCGGGCGGTGACCAGCTTGACCGCGTAGTAGTAGATATCCTCTTTGTCTTTGAAGTATTGGTAGATCGTAGGTCGGGAGATGTTGCACTCGCTGGCGATCAGGGAGAGGTTGGAATCCCGATACCCCTCGCGGGCAAACACGTCCAGAGCGGTTTGCAGGATCCGCTCCTTCCGCGCTTCATGATCGATCTTCTTGGGCATGCACACCCTCCTGTTTTCTACACTATATCACCTGGTTGTAGAATTAAACAAGCATTATTGGAAGCCCCGCCCCCAATGGCGAGGCTTCCCGGCACTGCGTATTCTCCTTCTTATTTGATCTTCACCTCGATCGGTCTGGGTTTCTCGACGGGTTTCTTCGGGAGGGTGAGCGTCAACAGACCGTCGGCGAACTTCGCGCTGATCTTGTTCTCGTCGACATCCTCCGGAAGGGTGAAGGCGCGCTCGAAGCAGCGGTAGCACCGCTCGGTCACGAGGTTCTTCGCCGTCTCCTCCTCGAGGTTCGTCTCCTTGTTCGAACTGATCTTCAGCACATGCTTCTCGACCTGGACCGAGACCTCATCCTGCTTGTAGCCGGCCAGCTCCGCTTCGAGAACATAGGCGTTCTCCTCTTCGGTGATGTTGACCGCCGGCACTCGTCGTTGCGTCGTTCCCCACGTGTTCAACAGCTCATCGAAGAGCGAGTCGAAGGGGGACAATCCATACGTTCTTCTTGTCAGATATCTCATAAGTGTACCTCCATATCGTATTGTTTCGTCACCATATATCATGCAACTACCGTGCCAACCCTAATAATACTGACTATTGGTACAATTTCATCTCTTTTGGTGTATATACATACGATGACCCGCCCCCGGCTCGGAAAGGGGGGCGGGTCAAGGGGGGACGATCCCCAAGGAGGACCGGTTCAATCGGGTCATTATGACCCTATCCAAGCGTTGCGACCATGATCGCCTTGATCGTATGCATCCGATTCTCCGCCTGGTCGAAGACCACCGAACGGGAGGAGCGGAAGACTTCATCCGTCACCTCCATCGCCGTGAGGCCGAACTCTTCGTAGACCTCCATTCCGATCGTCGTCTCAAGGTCGTGGAACGCCGGGAGGCAGTGCTCGAAGAGCACGCCGGGGTTCTGCGATGCCTTGAGGAGATCCATCGTGACCTGGTACTCCTTCAAAAGTCCGATCCGCTCCCGCATCTTCGCCTCCTCGCCCATCGAGACCCACACGTCGGTGTAGATGACGTCGCACCCCTTCACCGCTTCATAGGGATCCTCGAACACCTTCACATGCTCGCTATCAAGGGGCTGCAGCGCCTTCGGGGCGGCGACCCGGTACTCCATCCCAAGCTGCCGGGCTCCGATCGCAAGGGCGTTGCTGACGTTGTTCCGCCCATCGCCGACATAGGTGAAGACCAGGTCACGGGGTTGTTTGCCGGTATGGTCGACCGCCGTCAGCACGTCGGCGAGAACCTGGGTCGGGTGGTCGTCATCCGTCAGCCCGTTGTACACGGGAACGCCGCTGTGGCGGGCGAGCTCCTCGACGATCGACTGTTCGAAGCCGCGGTACTCGATCGAGTCGTAGAGGCGGCCGAGCACCTTCGCCGTGTCCTCGATCGATTCCTTCTTCCCCATCTGGCTGTTCGTCAGATACGTTACGCTCGCCCCCTCATCGAAGGCGGCGACCTCGAAGGAGCAGCGGGTCCGGGTCGAGGCCTTGTCGAAGAGCAGGACGATGTTCCTGCCCTCCAGCAGCTTCCCCTTCAGGTGGGCGGGGTACGGAGAGCCCCGCTTCTTCGCACGGAGATCCCGTGCCAGCGAAAGGAGGTGCAGGATCTCCTCTTCGGTGTAGTCGCGGAGGGTCAGATAGCTTCGGCCTTTGAGACGTTCCATGGCGTTTCTCCTTCCGGAGAGTATTGCATATTCATGCAAATATCGTCAATAAATATACGGATATTTTCGATATGTTTCGGTTATGATGCATGTATATGCACATAAAATGACCTCCGATCCCATCGGAGGCCACATCTTCGATCCGACCGGTCATTCGGTCACGAGGACGACTTCACCGTTCTTGTAGTGCTCGGCGACGTACGCCTTGATCTTCGCGCCGCGCAGAGCCGTGACGAGGGCCTTGATCCCGGCCTCGTTCTCCCGGCCCGCCTTCACCGCGACGACGTTGACGTAGGGGCTGTCGGCACCCTCGACGAACAGTCCGTCACGGGTGGCCACCAGGCCGGCGGGAATCGCGTAGTTTCCGTTGATGATCGCCCCGTCGACGTCCTTCAGCACCCGCGGAAGGCTCGCCGCTTCGATCTCACGGAAGCGGAGGTTCTTCGGGTTCGCCACGATGTCCAGGGGGGTCGCCTCCAGACCCGCCTTGGAGTCGAGGGTCAGGAGCCCGGCGCTTTGAAGCAGCAGGAGGGCCCGGCCTTCGTTGGTCGGGTCGTTGGGGATCGCGATCGTCGCACCGCCTGGGAGAGCTTCCAGGGAAGCATGGCGGTCGCTGTAGAGAGCGAACGGCTCGACGTGGATGCCGCCGGCGTTCACCAGGTGGAAGCCGCGCTCCTTGTTGAAGGACTCCAGGTAGGGGATGTGCTGGAAGAAGTTCGCATCCAGCTCCCCGCTTTCAAGCGCTTCGTTGGGGGTCACGTAATCGGTGAACTCCCGGACCTTGAGCGTGTATCCCTGGGCGGCCAGGTCCTCGACGACGAGGTTGAGGAACGCGGCGTGAGGCACGGGAGTCGCGCCGACGAGAAGCGTCTTGGCATCCTGGGGCTCTTTCGCTCCCGCTCCGAAGAGAAGCGTTCCGCTCAAAATGATCAGGATGATCGCTGTCAAATGTCTGTTCATGATATACTCCTATTTTCCCATAGGGGATGATTCTTGGTTCTGATGGTGTTTTCTCAGCGGCGGGCCAGAAGCCGGGCGCTGAGCCGGTTGCCCATGATCTGGACGATCTCGACGAGAACGAGGATGATGATCACCGCAACCAGCATGATATCGCCTCTGAAGCGCTGATACCCGTAGCGGATCGCCAGATCCCCCAACCCGCCACCCCCGATCGCTCCGGCCATCGCCGAGTAGCCGATCAGGTTGATGATCGTGAGGGCGACTCCGCTGACCAGGGAGGGCATCGCCTCGGGGATCAGCACCTTCCGGACGATCTGGAAGTTCGTCGAGCCCATTGCGCGGGCGGCTTGAACGACGCCCGGATCCACCTCCTTGAGCGCGGTCTCGATGATCCGCGCGACGAACGGAGCTGCCGCGATCGACAGCGGAACGATCGTAGCGGTGGTCCCGATGCTCGTTCCGATCAACAACCTCGAAAGAGGGAACAAGAGAATCATGAGAATGATGAAAGGAAAGGAGCGCAGCACGTTCACGATCCGGCTCAGCACCGAATTCAAAAGCGGCATGGGAATGATTCCGCCCTGCCGCTCCTCGCCGGTCGCGAAGAGGAGCACCCCCAAAGGAAGCCCGAGAATCAGGGAGAACAGGGTGGAGAAGAACACCATGCCGAGGGTCTGAAGGGTCGAATTCCAAATCAGAATCCAGATCTTCGCACTCATACCCGCTCCTCCCGTTCCACATGGACTCCACGTTCACGAAGCCGTGCAACCACGTCTTCCTGCTCCTTCCCGCTTCCCTGGATGTCGACGACCAGGGTTCCGATCTCGACCTCTCCGCCGACCTTCTGGACTCCGCCGGCCCGGATGTTGAAATCGATTCCCGTCTCGCGGACGATCTGGCTTAGGATCGGCTGGTCGGTGGTCTCGCCGCGGAAGCGCAGGATGTACGCCCCCCGCTTGCTGGACCATTGGACCATCTGCTCTTCGCCGCCCGCGTCGGTTCCCACCAGATGGGAGAGAAACTCCTTGGTGACATCGCTTTCGGGCTTGGCGAAGATGTC
Organism: Spirochaetales bacterium; assembly: GCA_012800465.1. Lineage (GTDB taxonomy): Bacteria > Spirochaetota > Spirochaetia > Sphaerochaetales > Sphaerochaetaceae > Sphaerochaeta. The sequence goes on along the minus strand of JAAZJI010000177.1, from coordinate 2,111 downwards.
CGCCACCGGCCCCTCTTCGACGACCTTCCCGTCATCAAGTACCGCCACGAGGTCACAGACGTCCCGCACCACCTCCATCTGGTGGGTGATCATCACGATCGTGAGGCCCATCTTCCGCTGGATCTCCTTCAGCAGCGCGAGGATCGAATGGGTGGTCTGGGGATCGAGGGCGCTCGTCGCTTCATCGCAGAAGAGGATGTCGGGGTTGCACGCCAGAGCTCGGGCGATCGCGACCCGCTGCTTCTGCCCGCCGCTCAAGGTGGAGATCGGAGCATTTCCGCGATCGGCGAGACCGACGAGGTCGAGCAGCTCGGCGACCCGAAAGCGAATTTCGGCTTTCGGGGTTCCGATGATCTCAAGGGGATAGGCCACGTTCTGGGCGGCGTTCCGGCTGGAGAAGAGGTTGAAGTTCTGGAAGATCATCCCCACCCGCCTGCGACGCCTGATGAGCTCCTCCTTGGCAAGGTCGTCGACCCTGAGTCCGTCGAAATACACGTGCCCGTCATCCGGCTTCTCCAGGAGACTGATCAGGCGGACCAGGGTGGACTTCCCCGCTCCGCTCTTGCCGATGATCCCGTAGATCAGATTGGAAGGGATGGACAGACTGATTCCGTTGACCGCATGCAGCGAACCATACTTTTTTTTCAGGTTTTCCAGTCGAATCTGCATATATATACCTTCCATATCCGAAACGGATTGAGACCATCATAGAGGAAAGGGGATTCTTGAACAAGTGGAGCGAGGATCTCCACCTTGGAGAAGGATGCGGAAAAGGATATAGTTGGAGAAAAAAGGAATACCCATGAGCGGATACCGCTACGAGACCCATCTTCATACCAGCCAGGCCAGCGCGTGCGGCCTCTCCAGGGGAAACGCATATGTCCGACCGTATCTGGATGCCGGATACAGCGGCGTCATCGTGACCGACCACTTCTTCAACGGGAACACCAACGTTCCCCACAGACTTCCCTGGAAGGAGCGGATCCGCAGACTTTGCACAGGATACGAAGAGGCCAAACAGTACGGCGATCAGACGGGTCTTTCCGTCTTCTTCGGCTTCGAGTTCTCCTACGGGCAGGACGAGTTTCTCATCTACGGCCTTTCGCCCGAGTATCTGGCCGACCATCCCGAAATCATGGGCTGGGATCATCGCACCCTCTATGAGACGGTCGACAGGGAGGGCGGCCTCGTCGTCCAGGCCCACCCGTTCCGGGAGCGCGGCTACTTAAGCAGAATCTCCCTTCACCCCCATACCGTCCACGCGGTCGAGACGATCAACGGGGAGAACGAGGCGGAGTTCGACCGCAAGGCCCGCAGATATGCCGAACGCCACGGTCTTCCGATGATCGCGGGAGCGGATATCCACGACGTCGAAAAAATCGGTCGCATCACCCGGGCGACGATCTTCGACCGAAAGCTCGACTCCATCGACGACTTCATCCGGGAGGTGAAAGCCGGCAGGTACGCGTTGGAACGGGATCCGGATCGGGAGGGCGAGCCCTCCGACCACTCGAATCTCCCCGTCTACCTCCATGATGCGGAGGGACGGGCGAAAAACATCCAGGCGTTCGAAGCCTGGATGTAGAAGCGGATCACAGCGCTCCGAAGACCCCGATCTCCTCCATCTGCTCCACGATGTTGCCGCGTCCGGCCACCCGGCTTGCTCCAAGCTTGATGAACTCCCATTGGTCCTCCAGGCTGGCGACACCGCCGCTGGCTTTCACCTTGATCCGCCCCTTGGCGACTTCGCCGTTTCACACGCCATGCGCACGGCCTCCTTGCCCGCATCGGGTACCAAGGCCGCGGTATAGTCGATCTTTGGCAGAATCTGTTTCAGAATGTCGGTGTCTTGGGCGGTAATCATGTCGTTCTCGGGCGTGTTGATCGTGCCGTCATGTTCGAAACGGGTTTCCATGCCCTCGTCAAAGTATAGCACCGAGTACTTCCTACATTCAGAAAAACCGTGAAAAAAATCCAGGCGTCAGAAGCCTGGATGAAGAAGAAAAAAGAGGCCCGGCAGCTACCTACTCTCCCACCTATTGGCAGTACCATCGGCGTGAGGGTGCTTAACTTCCGTGTTCGGGATGGGAACGGGTGTGTCCACCCTGCTG
>JAAZJI010000176.1 GCA_012800465.1 Spirochaetales bacterium | reverse complement strand
TATGGGCGAGATCGTCCGAGCCGGCATCCAGGCGATCCCCAAGGGGCAGATGGAAGCGGCGATCGCCCTGGGGCTGAGCCGAACCCAGGCGTTCCGCCATGTGATCCTGCCGCAAACGGTGAAGGTGATCCTGCCGGCGATCGGAAACGAGTTCATCTCGATGCTGAAGGACTCCTCCCTCGTCTCGACGATCGCCCTCAGCGATATTCTCCGGAAAGGCAGGGAGTACATCTCCCGGACCTTCCTCTCGCTGGAGACGATGCTGATCGTCGCCCTGATCTATCTGGTCATCACCCTGATGCTCTCGCGTCTGGTGGGAATCATGGAGGAACGACTGCACCGCCATGGCTAGAATCGTAGTGGAAAAGCTCTGTAAAGATTACCACGTTGCCGACCACAAGACGGTGCATGCGGTGGTCGACGCCTCGCTCACCGTCGATGACGGGCAGGTCGTCGTCATCATCGGCCCGTCGGGGAGTGGGAAATCGACGCTTCTGCGCTCGATCAACCGGCTCGAGGAGCCGACGAGCGGGAGAATCTTCATCGACGAGGACGAGGTGACCGCCAAAGATGTGGACATCCGTTCGATCCGTGAAGAAGTGGGGATGGTCTTCCAGTCCTTCAACCTCTTCCCCCACCTCACCGCCTTGGAAAACATCACCCTCGCACCGATGAAAGTCCGCAAGCTCTCCAAAAAGCAGGCCCATGAGGAAGCGATGGAGCTCTTGAGGCTCGTCGGTCTGGAGGAGAAGGCGGATGTTCATCCGCCCAAACTCTCCGGCGGACAGCAGCAGCGGGTGGCGATCGCCCGGGCTCTGGCGATGAACCCCAAGGTGATGCTCTTCGACGAACCGACCAGCGCCCTCGATCCGGAGATGATCAAGGAAGTCCTGGACGTGATGCTCACGCTTGCAAAAAGCGGGATGACGATGCTCCTCGTGACCCATGAGATGGGGTTCGCCAAGGCGGCGGCGGATCTCGTCGTCTTCATGGATGAGGGCTCGATCATCGAAATCGCTCCTCCGGATGAGCTGTTCACCAACCCCAAGAGCGACCGGACGAAGCATTTTCTGGAACATATCCTCTAGTAAAACTCTACTAGCATAAAAGAAGCGGTCCAAAACCTTGCTCAAGGAGGACCGCTTTTTGTAGGGTAGGGCGATGAATACGGAATCTTGGCTGCAAAAGCACATCACCCTACACGACTACGACGACCCGAGAGCGGAACGGGCGAATGCGCTGACCCACGGCCTCGGGACGATCCTTTCGGTGCTGGCCCTCGGGATGGTCCTTGGCCGGTTCTCCCTCTACTCCTCGCGCCTCCTCGCCTGGGGGATGGTCCTCTTCTGCATGACGATGATTCTTCTCTACACCTCCTCGACTCTCTATCATCTTGTGCCCAAAAGCGATGCCAAACGATTGTTGCGGGTCTTCGACCATTCGAGCATCTACATCCTGATCGCCGGAACCTACACCCCGCTGATGCTCGGCATCGGCTCCGATACCGCACGAAAGATTCTTCTTCTGGTATGGTCGATCGCCTTCGTCGGCATTCTTCTGACCCTTCTCTTCTGGGGAAGATTCAAGGTGCTTCGCGTTCTTCTGTATGTGGCGATGGGGTGGCTCGTCGTCTTCTTCTGGGGCGATATCGTCCCGTTCCTGCCGCCGGGTCTTCTTCCCTATGTCCTGACCGGGGGGATCACCTACACGGTGGGGGTGGCGTTTTATGCGAGCAAGCGCCTCCCCTACCACCATGCGATCTGGCATCTCTTCTGCATCGGCGGAAGCGTGCCGTTCTTCATCGGTTTCTTCGTGAAGCTTCGCCCGTGATCTCTTCAATGGCGAGATCGAGGAGCTGCGCGCTCACCATCCCCAGCTGGCCGCCGGCGATCGCACCGTCAGCGTAGAAGAAGACGGTCGTCGGCAGGCTGGTGGTCTGGAAGATGTAGGCGAAGATCCCCTCATCGTAGAACACCGAGTCCTCATCCATCTTCTGTTTCCCGATGAAGGTCTTCAGCGTGGCGAGGCTCTCCCGCTCCCCGTCCAGCGAATCGAGGAAGATGAACGTCACCTCGTCCTTGTGGGCGTTGTACGCCTTGACGAAGTCGGGCATCTCCGCCTGGCAGGGCGGACACCAGGAGGCGAAGTAGTTGAGGACCACCGGCTTGCCGCCGGCCACCTCATAGAAGTCGGTCTCTGTTCCGTCCAGACGAAAGAAGGGGATGTTGGGCATCATGATGTCGTCCGATTCCGCCTCTTCGGTGACATCCGGGCTCTCTTCATCGACCGGTGTCGTCACACCCATTGCGCCCTCACTCCGCGGAAGCTCCTCTTCTTCCGTGCCAGCGGTGGGAGCTTCATCAACCGACGCCTTCGCGGTCACCGTGCTTTCATTTTGAGGAAGATCCCGCAGCACCGGGGCGTAAGAGACGGTCGGCACGGCCTTGTCGACGAGCTTCTCGTAGAGGACGGCGGCGAGGATGATGACCAGGAGAAATGCGATGATCGCGATCATCAGATTGCGAGTCTGTCTGTTCATGGAAAACTCCTAGAGGAAGAGTGCGGCGGGATTGAATCCCAAGAGCAAGGCGACACCGAAGATCAGCAGGAACACCCCGCTGATGATCGTGATGAGGCCGGAGTGCTTCTTCATGACGTTGAACACGCCCTCCAACCGGTCGAGCAGCAGCGCTGAAAGGAGGAACGGGATGCCCAGCCCCAGGGCGTAGAAGAGAAGCGTCAGCATCCCCTTGTACATCATGGTGGCGTTTGCAGCCATCATCAGCGCCGAGCCCAGAAGCGGGCCCACGCACGGGGTCCAGCCGAAGGCGAAGACGATGCCGAAGAGGATGCTCTTTCCGATCGTCATGTTATGGAGACCCTTGAATTGGATCTGGCGATTCCTGTTCAGAGCGGGGATCAGCACGAAGCCGAGGTTGTTGATCGCAAACAGGATGACGAGGACGCCTCCGATCCGGTTGAGGGTCTCCAGGTGGTCGCTGAGGAACCGGCCGATCGAAGTCGAAGCCGCCCCGAGGGCGACGAAGAGGATCGTGAAGCCCAGCACGAACGCAAGCGAGTTGCCCAGGAGGACTCCTTTGCGCTCTTCGCGATCGGTGATGCCCCCCGCCAGGTAGGAGAAATAGAGAGGGAGGATCGGAAGGATGCAGGGGCTGATGAAGCTGATGATCCCTTCCAAAAACGCTGTCAGGTATGCCATTGGTCATATATAGCACACGTTGGAGGTTGTTCACAAGAGCGAAAAAAGCTGGTACAGTCGATCCATGGCCAAGAACACCCCCACGGCGCCTTCCTTCGACGAATACTACCGCCAGTTCTATCGGGATCGCTGGGAATCCCTGAAATCCGCGCTCCTGGAAGAACGCAGGCCGGTCGCCTATGAAGAGGGGCTGCTCCGGCCCTACCACCTTGATGAAGCATCGATCGTCGCGGCCCGGGCGCTGGGAACAAGAGAAGGAGACCGGGTCCTGGATCTGTGCGCCGCGCCCGGGGGAAAGACGCTTGTCCTGGCGACGTCGCTGAAGGGTTCGGGCAGCCTGACGGCCAACGACCGCTCCTCCGCCCGAAGGGCCCGTCTGCGGGATGTGGTCAACGACCATCTTTCGGAAAAGGACCGGGCCAACATCACGATCACCAGCCATGACGCCTCAAAGTGGTCCCTGTATGAGCGGGATGCGTATGACAGGATTCTCCTTGACGCCCCCTGTTCCAGCGAACGCCATGTCCTCTCGGATGAGAAAGCTCTTCGGAACTGGTCGCCGTCGCGGCCCAGACGCCTTGCGGTCAACCAGTTCGCGATGCTCGCCTCCGCCCTCGAGGCGGTCGTCGCAGGCGGCCTGATCCTCTACTCCACCTGCTCGATCAACCCTCTGGAGAACGAGGAGGTCATCGCCAAGCTTGAAAAGAGGCGAGCGGGACGGTTCGAGGAGGTGGTTCTCGACGAAGGAGAGAGACGATCCTTCGGCTCGATCATCCTTCCCGATGCCTCGGAGGGAAAGGGACCCTTGTACATGTGCCTGATCCGGAGGCTCGGATGAGCAGCGTTTCGATCGTTCGGTGCGAGTCCTATGAACCGGCCTTGGTGGACAAGGCGGTCAGGGAGGCGTGCGACTCCTCAGGGATGCCGGATGTCGACGGCAAGACGGTTCTGATCAAGCCGAACATCCTCTCCGATTCCAAAGAGGAGCTCGGCATCACCACCCACAGCCAGGTCGTCCGAAGCGTCATCCGCCTGCTGAAGGAACGGGGAGCCAAGCGGATCCTCGTCGGCGATTCGCCGGGGCTTCATACCCCGAACTTCCGTCCCCGGGCCAGCGGGATCTGGAGGGTGATCCGGGAAGAAGGGGTCGAATGGGCGGATT
>JAAZJI010000175.1 GCA_012800465.1 Spirochaetales bacterium | reverse complement strand
TCCATCGCCTCGTCGTCGACGGAGAAACGATCGATCTCGAGGAGGGGATCCCCTCCCTCGACAAGAACGTCAAGCATTCGATCGACATCATCGTCGACCGCCTCATCCTCTCTTCGGAGATCCGGACCCGGCTGGCCTCCTCGATCGAGACGGCGATCGAGCTGACGCAAGGATTGGTGAAGATCGCCTTCCTCGGCGAAGAGGGCTCTTCCCACGAGGAGATCTACAGCGAACGGAACAGCTGTCCCCACTGCGGGATCACCCTGCCGGAACTCGAACCGCGCCTCTTCTCCTTCAACAACCCCTTCGGCGCGTGCCCCGAGTGCAACGGCCTGGGGTTCAAGACCGAGTTCGATCCCGACCTGATCATCCCCGATTACTCCAAGAGCTTCAACGAAGGGGCGATCGCAACGATGAATCCCGAGGCCCAATGGGCCCGGAGCCAGTTCTCCGCCCTGGCCAAGCACCTTGGGATCACCCTGGACACCCCGTTCAGCGAGCTGAGCGAAGAGCAGCTCCATGCAATCCTCTGGGGGACGGAGGAGCAGGTGATGGTCGAATACGTGCGGGACAAGGGTAATCGGACGATCCACGTGGCAAAACCCTATCCGGGGGTGATTCCCGATCTCCGGCGGCGCTACTACGAGACGCCCAGCATGCATATCCGAACCTGGATGAACGGCTTCCAGACGACCAGCGTCTGTCCCGTCTGTCGCGGGGAGCGGCTCCGCCCTGAAGCGCTGGCGGTCACGATCCAGGGGCTCTCGATCATGGAGGCGACCCGCCAGAACGTCGCCCGGGCGATTGAGTTCTTCGACCGCCTCACCCTGACCGAGAACCAGACGATCATCGCATCCCAGGTGCTGAAGGAGATCCGATCGCGTCTGCTCTTCCTTCGGGACGTGGGACTGACCTATCTCACCTTGGATCGTTCCAGCGCCACCTTGAGCGGAGGGGAGGCCCAGCGGATCAGGCTGGCCACCCAGATCGGATCCGCCCTCAGCGGGGTGCTGTACGTGCTGGACGAACCCTCGATCGGTCTCCATCAGCGGGATAACCAGAAGCTGATCGACACCTTGAAGCGCCTGAGGGACCTGGGGAACACCGTGCTGGTCGTCGAGCATGACGAAGCGACGATCCGCGCGGCGGACTGGGTCGTCGACCTCGGTCCGGGGGCGGGTATCCATGGGGGTGCGATCATAGCCCAGGGGACGCCGAAACAGATCGAAACGAACCCCGCCTCGATCACCGGCCGGTATCTCAGCGGGGACCTGACGATCGAGATCCCCCAGAAGCGGAGGAAGGGCAACGGAGGATTCCTCCGGATCGGCGGGGCGAACAGGAACAACCTGAAACACATCGATGTGGAGATCCCGCTGGGAAAACTGGTGGTGTTCACCGGGGTCTCGGGCAGCGGAAAGTCCTCCCTGCTCAATGAAGTCCTCCTGCCGGCGGTCCGACGAGCCTTGGCGAAGAAGCAGCCGAACTACAAGGGATATTCCAAAATCAGCGGGGTCGAGCATATCGACAAGGTGATCGACATCGACCAGAGCCCGATCGGGCGGACCCCGCGGAGCAACCCCGCGACCTACGTGGGCCTCTTCACTCCGATCCGCGAGCTCTTCGCCTCGCTGCCGGAATCCCGGGCGCGGGGATACAAGAGCGGACGCTTCTCCTTCAACGTCCCCGGGGGACGCTGCGAGAACTGCAAAGGGGACGGGACGCTGAAGATCGAGATGAACTTCCTGCCCGACGTATACGTCACGTGCGACGTGTGCCACGGAAAACGCTACAACCGGGAAACCCTAGCGGTCCGCTACAAGGGCAGGAACATCCATGACGTCCTGGAGATGACGATGGGGGAGGCTTCCGAATTCTTCAGCGCGATCCCCAAGATCAAGCGGAAGATCGATACGGTGATCAGCGTCGGGCTGGAATACATCAAGCTCGGTCAGAGCGCCCTCACCCTCAGCGGCGGGGAGGCCCAGCGGGTGAAGCTCTCCCTGGAGCTGTCCAAGCTCTCCACCGGCCGGACCCTCTACGTCCTCGACGAGCCGACGACCGGACTTCACTTCGCCGACGTGAAGAAGCTTTTGGAGGTTCTGAACCGGCTGGTCGACCAGGGGAACACCGTCCTTCTGATCGAACACAACCTGGATGTGATCGCCCAGGCGGACCATATCATCGACCTGGGGCCGGAGGGCGGGGACGGGGGAGGGATGGTCGTCGCCACCGGAACGCCGGAGCAGCTCGCCCTATGCAAGGACTCGTACACGGGGTATTATCTTGCACAGATGCTCCATGAAAAAGACTAGGGTCGCACCATCCTTCCGCCTCCGCCTCCTCCTGCTCCTCGTTCTCCTCTGCATGGGCGCACCGTCGTTCGCCCATGATGGAGGTCGGGAGTTCATCATCACCATCATCAACGCCGACGGGTTCGAAAGCCTGGAAGGGGACCGGTATCTTCTGAAAGGAAACGTCCATCTGACGATCGAGGAGGGGGAGCAGGAGGTCAGCCTCTTCAGCGACCGCCTGCTTGTGGACCTCTCCACCAAGAGCCTGACCGCGCTGGGCTCGGTCCGCACGGAGGGGATGAAGGAGATCACCGGGGAGGTCATCACCCTGATGTACGAACAGGGGGACATCTTCGCTTCCCGGGCGGACCTGATGACGACCAGCGACGAGCTCGGCGATTCGCCCGTCACCCTGCACACCCTGGGAACCACGGTCACGATCCAAGGCGAAGGCTCGATGGTCACCTATACCGACGCCCGGATCGCCACCCGGGCGATCGATCCGCTCTCCTCGATCCGCGCGAAGCGGCTCAGCGTCCTGAGCGACGGGGAGATCATCGCCCATGGAGCGACCCTCTCGATCGGGCGGGTCCCCCTCTTCTGGACCCCCTTCCTCTTCATTCCCGGTGCTCGGATGATCGCAAACCCGGCGATCGGATTCATCAGCGACCGGGGGATGTTCGTGAACACCACCTGGGAGATCTTCGGCGGCTACCCCCACTTCCGGTCGGACGGAAAGCGTTCGCTCACGAGCCTGCTGGCGACGAAGCGGGAGGAGGGGACGATCCGTGCATGGCCGATCTACACACGTGACGAGCCGCTCTCCTCCCTGGAGCGATGGGCACGGAGTTCCTCCTCCCATCTGGCCATCTTCGGCGATGCCTACCAGCATGCCGGGGTGAGCCTCGGGTATGATTCCCGGATCGGGCTGCTGGGTGGCAGGATCACGGTCGCCTCTGGGGCCGCCGTCGCTCTCGATCCCGGCGGGGTCGAGCAGCGGACGTCCCGGGGGGATGTCGACAGGACGCGGTTCTGGAGCATGAACACGATCTCCTACCGGTCGGGCACCTCCGCTCTTTCGATCACCCTTCCATTCTACAGCGACCCGGGCGTCGAGCGGCTCTATGCAAGCCGATTGCACGACCTCCGGCTGGATGCGCTCTTCGGCTCGCTGCAGGAGTTCCCCTCCCTCGGCTCCGAGCGTTCCTCCTACACGGTCGGTCTGACCGGGAACCTCACGATCCCCACGAAGATCTTCGGAACCTATCTCTCCTCCCTTTCGATCGGATCCATCGCCCTCCAGGGGACCTATCGCTGGCAGCAAAAGGATGGAATCTATTCCTATCACCTCGACGAAGTGGTCGAGCCGCGTTTCACCGTCCGGGCGAGCGGCACCCTGCTGGATCTTGGAAGTAAGACGGATCTCGAAAGTCCGTCCCCTTCCATACCCGAGAGCGAGGCCCTGCTTCCGAACCCCCATCGCCCCGAGGATTCCAAGCCCACCGAGGTCAAGCGCTCGCTGAGGCTCGCTTATCTCCTCAGCGAGGAGTTCGCCCGGACGACCGACCGGAGGGCGGGGGATGAGGGGAGGATCCATTCGATGACGCGGGGGACCCTGACCCTCTCGGCGGTTCCCGACAGCCGCTATTTCACCTCCACCTTCGAGCTTCTGCCGCAGCTTTCGATCAGTGAGGACCCCCGGAAGACCACCCGGTACACCCAGGTCTTTCGCCTCGATGCGAACACGAAGGTTGCCCTGCCGTTCCTCTCTCTCTCCTACACCCTGCGGCAACGGCTTTATCGGCAGGAGGAGACGCACAATGGGACCGATCCGAGGATGACGGTCGTCGATCCCTTCACCTTCGACGAAACGTCGGTGAGCGCCCATCAGATGGTCTTCGACCGGACCTTCCGCCTGGGCGCCGGCACGATCAATCCCTCCTTCACCGCCGTCCTGTGGCCGCTTGCCCGGACCCTCACGCCCAGGGTGGTGCTCCGCCATCGGGGGTTTTCACTGACCTCATCCCTCCGCTTCAAGGCGGACAAGGATTCCGGAGCCTTGGAGCGGGAGCTCTTCACCCTTGGATTCGGCCATGCCGCCCCCCCCCTCGTCACCACGACCACCTTCTCCTACAATCCCAAGAAGCCGGCGGAACCGGCGCATCTGGACCATCGACTCGCCCTCACGCTTCTTGACGAAGAACTGGTCCTCAGCGAACGATTCGAGTACCTTCCGATCAGGAACGGAGTGAAGCACGTCCTGCCCAAGGCGGTGATCGGGGTGAAGACCTCCTTCCTCACGCTGAACTATCAGATCGGCGGACCGCTGGGGGATATCCAAAGCGAACGGCTCGTCGCCGCGGCGAAGTTCGGTGAACGGCAGTGGCGCTTCTACCGGAAGCGGATCGCCTTGGACCTCGGGGTGAACGCATCCTTCGATTATGATTTCAAGGATCCATTCTCCTCGATTCTGACCTTCTCCCTGACCGGCAGCTTCCGGATCGCCGAGTTCCTCGACCTCTCCTTGGCGCTTTCCTCCTCGAACACCGGCTTTTACCACTATCAGGATGATGCGGGTTCCTTCGCCTGGCCGCTTCTCTGGCGGGATCTGCTGCGCAGTCTCGACCTCTTCGGGGGAGGGATCCACAACACCCAGTTCAACCTCTCTTCGGTGGATATCCGGCTGGTCCACCATCTTGAGGATTGGAGGCTGAATTGTAAATACGGCGGAAGTGTTGTACTATCGAACAATCAGTATCGATGGGTGCCGACCTTCAGCGTCTATCTGGCGTGGAACACGATTCCCGACCTCGATATTGAAGAACGATGGTCCCGGACCGCCGAGGTCTGGACTCGTTCCTTGTGATGCATGGGATGGGTATGGAGAAACGAATCACCTTTGACAATGAAGAACGGGTTCGCCGGGTCCTCGGCATCAACGACCGGAACATCCCCTATATGGAAACGCTGCTCGGGTGCGAATTGTTCGTCCGCTCGAACGACGTCGTCTGCCTCAGCGAGGATCCGCTCATCCGGAGTCGTTTCCTCCAGCTCTTCGGCCGGCTCGACCGGCTCGCCGAGCACCAGCTCTTCCTCAACGAAACGGATATCTTCATGGAGTTCCAGGCGATCAAGAACGGTGCGGACCCGGACACGGAACCGCCCTGCGGGGACCGGAGATCGATCAGGATCCACAACCGGCGCGCCTACGCCAAGGGCGCGAACCAGGAGCGATACATCGAGCTGATGGAGGAGAACCGGATCATCTTCGCGATCGGGCCGGCGGGGACGGGGAAGACCTTCCTGGCGGTCGCCTACGCCCTCAGCCAGCTCTTCAGCGGCCTGAAGCGGAAGATCGTCCTGACCCGGCCGATCGTCGAGGCGGGGGAGAGCCTGGGGTACCTTCCCGGGGATCTGGCTCAGAAGATAAACCCCTATCTGAGACCCCTGTACGATGCGATGGAGCTGCTCATCTCTCCGTCGAACATCCGGAAGCTGGAGGATGGGGGCGCCATCGAGATCGCTCCTCTGGCGTACATGCGCGGCCGCTCCCTGCGGGGAGCCACCGTCATCCTCGATGAAGCGCAGAACACCACCGTCGAACAGATGCACATGTTCCTCACCCGGCTGGGGGAGGATTCGAAGGCGATCGTCACCGGCGACATCAGCCAGATCGATCTGCCCAAGTCGAAGATGAGCGGGCTTGTTCATGCACAAAAGATTCTTCAAGGAATTGACGAGCTGGCGTTTGTTCACTTTACTTCAAACGATG
>JAAZJI010000174.1 GCA_012800465.1 Spirochaetales bacterium | reverse complement strand
GTTTTACCCGCATCTGCAACCCCGTCCTCAAAAGATTCCAATACAAAGCCGGTTGTTCCACGAGTTCTTTTTCAATAAGTGTGCTTTTACCGGTCATTCGAGGACCAAAGAGAAATTGTGATTTCCTTTGAAGAGGAGCCGAGATATCCAATATTCTTTTAACGTAACGCTCTGTAGCATCCATGTAACCGTTTCCTCCCAATCATTTCTCACCCTTAGAATACCCTATTTACCAATAATTACCAGCCTTAGTTAACAAATATCATGATAAACGCAATTAGTACATAACATATTTCATGATAAACGCTAATAGTACTTAACATATTTCATGATATTCGTTAGGTAGGAAGCAATATGTGACGGAACAGGGGCTGCCGAAGCAGCCCCTGAGAAGAGTACGATTGCCGATTACATCAGCGGTCCGAGCTTCTGGTAGAACTCCATCCGCTGCTTCGCATCCTCTTCGGCCCGGGCGAAGAGCGCCTCGGCGTTCTCCGGGTTGGTCTTGAAGAGCGAGGTGTAGCGGACCTCGGATCGGATGAACTCCTGGAAGGAGCCCGGCGTGGAGCGGACGTCCCAGCTGAAGCGCTTGCCTTCCTCGAGGGAAGGATTGTAGCGGTACAGCGGCCAGTAGCCGGAGTTGACGGCGTCCTTCATGATCTCCTGGCTGTAGCGCATGTTCACCCCGTGGTTGATGCAGGTGGCGTATGCGAAGACGATCGAAGGACCGTCGAACGCGACCGCCTCCTGCAACGTCCGCTGGGCGTGCATCCGGTTCGCACCGAGCGAGATGGAAGCGACATATGCATGACCGTAGGTCATCGCCATGAAGCCCATGTTCTTCTTTCCGATCTCCTTTCCGGCATTCGCGAACTTCGCGACGGCCGCGATCGGGGTGGACTTGGAAGCCTGACCTCCGGTGTTGGAATAGACTTCCGTATCCAGGACGAGGATGTTCACGTTGCGGCCGCTGGCCAGAACGTGGTCGACACCGCCGAAACCGATATCATATGCCCATCCGTCACCACCGATGATGAAGATCACCTTGTCAGCGAAGTAGTCCTTCAGCTCGTCGATCTTGGCAAGAAGCTCACGCTCTTCGTCGCTCTTCGCCGCGGCGATCGCGCCGGGAAGGGCCGCCTTGACCGCTTTCTGCGCGTCGTTCGCCTCTTCGCCGGATTCCTTCCAGAGCTCGAGAGACTTCTCGATCGCGCTCTTCAGCTCGGCGGAGGTTCCGATCGCAAAAAGCTTCTCGATGTAGATCTTCAGCTGCTCGCGGTTGGCATCGACGGCAAGCCGCATTCCAAGACCGTACTCGGCGTTGTCCTCGAAGAGGCTGTTGCCCCAGGAGGGACCCTGGCCGTCGCTCTGGCGGACGGTGTACGGGGTGGTCGGGAACGTTCCGCTGTAGATCGAGGAACACCCGGTCGCATTGGCGACCATCATCCGGTCACCGCAGATCTGGGAGACCAGCTTCACGTACGGGGTCTCGCCACAGCCGGCGCACGCTCCGCTGAACTCGAAGAGCGGCTGCTTGAACTGGAGCCCCTTGACCGAGGTGATCGGGCTTCCGTCGACGATGTCGTACGGCAGCTGCTCGAAGAACTCGGCGTTGGCGATCTCCCCGGCGTCCCGCTCGACCTGGATCGGGCTGAACTCGAGACTCTTGACCTTCGAGGGACAGGTCTCGATGCAGACGCCGCATCCCTGGCAGTCCTCGGTGTACACCTGGATCCGGAACTGGAGATCCCGGTCGTTCTTGGTGTTCGACTTGAGGACAGTGAACGTCGCAGGCGCGTCCTTCAGGCGCTCGGGCTCGATCTGCTTCGCCCGGATCGCCGCGTGCGGACAGCTTTGTACGCACTGGTTGCACTGGATGCAGTTCTCGGCGATCCACTTGGGAACGAACGGCGCGACTCCGCGTTTCTCAAGCTTGGCCGTGCCGGTGGGCAGCGTTCCGTCGAAGGACATCTCGGACACCGGGATGTCGTTGCCCTTGAGGTGCATGATCGGCTCGATGATCTTCTTCGAGAACCGGTCGGCATCCTCGGGAATCAGGGGAGCCGGCTCGTAGCTCTTGGTGATCGTCTTGGGAATCTCGACCTTGTGGAGCGCATCGGAGGCGCCATCGATCGCGGCCCAGTTCATCTTGACGACGTCCTCGCCCTTGCGGAGGAACGTCTTCTTCACGTACTCCTTGATCAGGGCGATCGCCTCCTCCTCGGGAAGGACCTCGCTGATCTTGAAGAACGCGGCCTGCATGACCGTGTTGATCCGGGATCCGAGACCGACGCCTTCGGCGATCTCGAGCGCGTTGATGTTGAAGAACCGGATCTCCTTCTCGATGATCTGCTCCTGCATCTCGCGGGTCAGATGGTCGAAGACCTCGTCGGAGGGGATCTGGCTGTTTAAGAGGAACACCCCACCCTTGCGCAGCGGGGAGAGCATGTCGTAGCGGCCGATGTACGCCGGATTGTGACAGGCGACGAAATCGGCGTGGTCGACCAGCCACGGCATCCTCAGCGGGCTCTTGCCGAAGCGGAGGTGGCTGATCGTGATGCCGCCGCTCTTCTTGGAGTCGTAGGAGAAGTACGCCTGGGCGTTCAGGTCGGTGTTGTCGCCGATGATCTTGACGGAGTT
>JAAZJI010000173.1 GCA_012800465.1 Spirochaetales bacterium | reverse complement strand
TATCGTTTGGAGAGCTCATCCAGGAACGGGATCACCTTGGGGATCGAGCCGATCGGGACGACGATGTCTTCAAGGCTTTGGACCGGGCTGTACACCTTGATCGCCTCGGCGATCGCCCTTCGGACCGACCAGACCCGCTCCCGGTTGTTTGCATCCTCGGCGATGTAGACCTCCATCGCCCCCTGCTCCATGCAGAGGTCGCCCACCCGGATGACCTGATCTTCGACGAGGGCTTCATCGATGCCGTCGATCTCGATGAGAAGCAGCGCTCCGACTCCCTCGATCGGAAGGCTCTCGTTGAGGTAGTCACAGGAGATCCTGGCAGAGA
Source organism: Spirochaetales bacterium (assembly GCA_012800465.1). GTDB lineage: Bacteria > Spirochaetota > Spirochaetia > Sphaerochaetales > Sphaerochaetaceae > Sphaerochaeta. The sequence goes on along the minus strand of JAAZJI010000173.1, from coordinate 1,714 downwards.
GTTGGTCCATGAACTCGATCGAAGTGGGGATGATCCCCTGCTTCATCAGGACGGGAACCACGGAGATCGCCTCCTGCGGGGTGGCGAAGGTGACAAGCAGGTCCGAGGAGGTCTTCGGCACGCCCAGAAGTTTGATCGTCGCTTCGGTGATGACCCCCAGCGTTCCCTCCGATCCGATGTAGAGCTGCTTCAGGTCGTAGCCGCTCACGTCCTTGGTGTTCTTTCCGCCCAGATGAAGAATCTCGCCCTGCGGCGTCACGACCTCCATGCCGAGGACATACCGGCCGGTGACCCCGTATTTGATCGCCTTCCCCCCGCCGGCGTTCTCGGCGATGTTTCCCCCGAGCATGCACGTCTCGAGGCTCATCGGATAGCCGGCGAAGAAGAGACCCAGCTCCGCGAGGCGGTTGTTGAGTTCGTTCGTGACGATGCCCGCCTGGGCGGTCACCGTGAGGTTCGCTTCGTCGATCTCCACGATCGAGTCCATCTTCTCCACGGAGAGGACGATCCCCCCGTGGATCGGGATCGCCCCGCCGGAGAGCCCCGATCCGGCTCCGCGGGGCGTTACCGGAATCCTGAACGCATCGGCCAGCTTCATGATGGCCGCCACCTGAAGGGTCGTCACCGGGGTCACGACAACCTCCGGCATCGCGGCATATTGCTCGACGGAGGTCTCATCGTGGCTGTAGCCTTCCATCCGCTCCCGGTCGACCAGGACGTTGGACGCCCCGACGATATCCTGCAGCCGCTTCACGATCTCCGCCGTGACGGTTCCATACTCATGCTTCATCCGTTCTTCCTTTTTGCAAGCTGCCGGGCAAGCTCCGGCACCACGTCGAAGAGGTCGCCGATGATCGCAAAATCGGCGAGCCCCAGGATGTTGGCCTCTGCGTCGGTGTTGATCGCGACGATGCACTCCGCGGTCTTGATGCCCGCCAGATGCTGGATCGCCCCGGAGATTCCCACGGCGAGGTAGAGCTTCGGCGAGACGGTCTTCCCGGAAAGCCCGACCTGGTGCGGGTAGGAGATCCACCCCCGGTCGACGGCGTCGCGGGTGGCGCCGACCTCGCCGCCCAGAAGAGAGGCGAGCTCTTCGATCATTCCGATGTTGTCCTTCTTCTTGAGGCCCTTTCCGACGGAAACGATGATTTCCGCTTCATCGATGCCGCTTTGCTGTCCTTCGAAGGGCCGCAGGCCGGTGACGGAGATCGGGGAGCCCTTATCGGAATACTCAACATACCGTATTACCGCTTTTCGACCATAGTCCGGCTCCAAGATCTTCGTGGAGCGGGGGCGGACCGTCGCCATCTGCGGGCGGTGGTCCGGGGTGATGATCGTCGCCATGATGTTCCCTCCGATGGCGGGACGGGTCTGCAGCAGGTTCTTCGTGGCCTTGTCGATCGAAAGCTCGGTGCAGTCCGCCGTCAGGCCCGCATGGGCTTTGATGCCGACATACGGCATCAGGGTCCGGCCGCTGCTGGTCGCCCCGGCGAGGATGATCTCGGGCTTGTGGATCTCGATCAGGGAGAGGAGAACATCGGCATATCGGGTGCACTCGAACGAGGCTAGGGAAGGGTCGTTCACCAAATAGATGACGTCCGCTCCGTGGTGGGCGAGTTTTTGCGCCTCGTCGTCGCTGATTCCATCCCCGATGACGATGCTGCAGAGGGAGGTCCCGAGGTCATCGGCAAGGGCTCTTCCCCGGGCCAGCAGC
>JAAZJI010000172.1 GCA_012800465.1 Spirochaetales bacterium | reverse complement strand
GTGTACATCACCAACATCGTCAAGTGCCGTCCTCCGGACAACCGCGATCCCAGAAGCGACGAGGTCGCCTCGTGTCTGCCGTACCTCTCCCGTCAGATCCGGCTGCTCCGGCCCCGGGCGATCCTCCTGCTCGGTCGGGTCGCCGCCCAGACCCTTCTGGGACGAACGGATCCTCTTGCCGCCATGAGGGGGACGTTCCACCGCCATGAGGGGATTCCGGTCCTCGTCACCTACCACCCCGCGGCGGTCCTTCGGGATCCGAGCCTGAAACGTCCGGTGTGGGAGGATCTGAAGAAGATCGCCTCGTTTCTGGACATCGCCTTGCCGGGAAGGTCGTGATGCCCCGCTATGCCGACATCCTGGTGGACGTGCCCCTGAAGCGGACCTTCACCTATCTCATCCCCGAGGAGCTTCGGGACGATTCCCTCTTCGGCCGTCGGGCGGTCGTCCCCTTCGGCTCCCGGGAGGTGACCGGCTACATCGTCGGCGTCCGGGACACAGACGATTCGGCCTTCAAGCTCAAGGAGCTGAAGCGGATGATCGACTCCGAGCCGGTCTTCACCGAAAAGACGCTCGCGCTTGCCCGGTGGATCGCTCGCTTTTATCTTTGTTCGGAGGGAGAGGCGATTTCCCTGATCATCCCCGGCGGGCGGCGGGATTCCGCCTATGGCGGCCTCGAGCAGGACGAGGCGTTCAGTTTCGAGCGGATCGAGCGGCTGAGCGCCGAGCAGGAGTCCGCCCTTTCGAGCATCTTGGACTCGGATGAAAGGATGTTCTACCTGCACGGGGTGACGGGCAGCGGAAAAAGCGAAGTCTACCTCCGGGCCGCCGAGGCGGTCATCGCCGAAGGGAAGGGGGTGATCTACCTCGTCCCCGAGATCACCCTGACCCACCAGCTCGCCACCCTAGTGGCGGGGCGCTTCTCAAGCCGGGTGGCGATCCTCCACTCCGCCCTGACCCCCAGCCAGCGACTGAAGCAGTGGCGAAGGATTCTCAAGGGGGAGGTCGACCTCGTGATCGGGGCCCGGAGCGCGGTCTTCGCCCCGGTGGAGAACCTCGGGCTGATCATCATCGACGAGGAGCACGAGACCAGCTACAAAAGCGGGAACACCCCCCGCTACCACGCCCGCCAGGTCGCCCAGCACCGGATCCTGCAGGAGGGAGCCCGCCTGGTCATGGGCAGCGCCACCCCCTCCCTGGAGGCGTACCATCTGATGCACAAGACCCGCGCTATAATGCCGCTTTTGCTGACGAAGCGGGTTGCCGGCGGGGCGCTTCCGAAGGTCGAGGTGGTGAACCTCCTGGGGGAGAAGCGGACGATCAGCGCCCGGCTCGAGCATCTGATGAAGGAGACGCTGAGGGCGAAGAAACAAGTCATCCTCTTTCTCAATCGTCGGGGGTTCTCCTACTTCTTCCACTGCCGAAGCTGCGGGTTCGAGCTGCGCTGTCCCCACTGCGACGTCTCCCTGACCTACCACAAGCAGAAGGGAAGGCTCGTCTGCCACTACTGCGGCCATACCCAAAGTCCGATGACAAGCTGTCCTTCCTGCCGTTCCATCGATGTGGGCTACAGCGGATATGGGACCGAGCTGGTGGAGGAGGAGGTGAGAAGCCTCTTTCCATTCGCCCGCCTCGAGCGGCTGGATACCGACACCGCCCGGAAGAAGGGCCACACCCGGGGGGTGTTGGAGCGCTTCAAGAACGGCGAGACGGATATCCTCCTGGGAACGCAGATGGTCGCCAAGGGGTTGAACTTCCCCCATGTGGAGCTGGTCGGCATCGTGCTGGCGGACAGCGGGCTGCATATTCCCGATTTCAGGGCCCAGGAGCGGACCTTCGGACTGCTGGTCCAGGTCTCCGGCCGGGCGGGACGGTATACCGACAAGGGCAGGGTGGTGATTCAGACGTTCCATCCGCACAATCCGGCGATCGTGCATGCCCTCAGCGGGGACTTGACCGCCTTCTATGAAGGGGAGCTGCTCGCCCGGAAGGAGACGGACTTCCCCCCCTATACCCGCCTGGTCAACATCACGCTTCGGGGACGGAATCGGGAAAAGGTGGCCACCGAGGCGGAAAAGCTCGCCCGTCTCTTCGGCCAAGCGACGAGGGCGGGAGGGCCCGGGCTTCTGGTCGCCGGCGAGTGTCCGATCGAGAAGATCGCCTCGAACTGGCGGTACCATCTCCTGATCAGGGGCGAAAGCGCCGCCCGGACCCACCACCTTGTTTCCACGGTCCTCGGCTCCTACACCCCGCCCGGCACCGTCCATGTCGAAGTCGACATCGATCCGTTGACCCTGGTGTAGGGGCGGGAGGATCCGACTTCGACCCGATGTGCGCCTTCGACGTTGACGACCTCCGCGGTGCATGGGTATCATGAGGGAACGATGTTGGACATATATACGCTGGGCGAAGAGGTTCTCACCGAGAAGGCCAAGCCCGTAAAGACATTTGACAGTGCGCTCGCCCTGCTGGTCGATGCGATGTTCGAGACGATGGCGAAGGCGGACGGGGTGGGCCTCGCCGCCCCGCAGGTCGGTGTTTCCGAGCGTCTGTTCGTCATCGACGTCCGCGATGGAAAGCGGTGGGTCTTCATCAACCCCGAGATCATCGCCACCAGCGAAGAGTGCGTGACCGCCGAGGAGGGGTGCCTTTCGATTCCGGGAATCTTCAGCGAGGTGACCCGCGCCGCCCGGGTGACCGTCCAGGCCCGGAATCTGCAGGGCAGGCCGTTCACCGTGGAGGCGGAGGGTCTCTTCGCCCGGGCGATCCAGCACGAGCTGGATCACCTGAACGGGGTTCTCTTCATCGACCGTCTCGACAAGGAGGAGCACGACCGGGCGGTAGAGGCGTTCAACCGGAGAAACAGGAAGAGGAGAACCCGTGCGTGAGGATTCTGTTCGCCGGTAGCAGCGAGATCGCCATTCCCACCCTCACGGCGGTGACCGCCCGCTACGAGGTCTGCGCGGTCCTGACGAACGAGCCGAAGCCGGGCAAGCGGGGCCGGACTCCGATCCCCACTCCCGTCGAGACCGCCGCGTGCGAGCTCGGTCTCCCCGTTCTTAGGTTTGACCGGCTCGGCAAGGATGCCCGCGAGGCGGTTGCGGCCCATGGATGCGACACCCTCCTGTGTTTCGCCTACGGGCGGATTTTCGGCCCGAAATTCCTGAGTCTGTTCAGCGGCGAGGTTTTGAATATCCATCCATCCCTGCTGCCCGAGTTCCGGGGGCCCGCTCCGATCCAGGGGGCGATTCTGCATCAAAAAACGGAAAGCGGGATCTCCCTCCAGAAGCTCGACCTCAAGATGGACGAAGGTGACCTTCTGCTTGTAAGGCGCTTTCCCCTGACAGGCGATGAGACGGCCCGATCGCTTACGGAGTACGTGGCCGGTGAAGCCGCGCTCCTCGCCGTCGAGGGGTTGGACCTCATCCGGAGAGGGGAGGCGGTCTTCACCCCCCAGGTGGGAAAGCCCACCTATACCCCGCTGCTCACGCTCGAGCATGCGCCCTTGGACTTCACCCGGGACGCCCGATCGCTTCATGCCCGGATCCGGGCCTTGAACCCCTGGCCGAAAGCCCGCTGCACCTATGAGGGCCAAAGCCTGATCATCTCCGGGGTCTGGGGGAGGGTCGACGAGCTCGGATCGGAAGTGGTCGAACCGGGGAGGGTGCTCGGCTTCGACAAGGAGAAGGGGATCGGAATCGGGACGGGACTGGGGATCCTGTGGGTGACGACCCTGCAGCTTGAAAAGCGGAAGGAGATGGATTGGCGTTCGTTCATCAACGGGAATCAGCGGTTCATCGGGTCACGATTGGAGCAGGCATGAAACGATTGGTCGTTCTTTTTGGCATCATGCTCCTGTCGGCTTCGCTTCTTTTCGCCTCAGGACCGTCCGTCGCCCTGGTCCTCTCCGGAGGAGGGGCGCGGGGGATCGCCCACATCGCCGTCCTGGAGGCGCTCGAAGAGGAGGGGATCCCGATCGACCTGATCGTCGGAACCTCGATCGGGTCGCTGATCGGGGGGATGTACAGCGTCGGCTACACCCCCGGCGAGATCCGGGAGATCCTGTTCGATCTTGATATGATCGAGCTCTTCAGCGAGGCGGTGACGGAAGAGGAGGGCACCCTCGACCATGCGTTCGTCCCCGATCGGAACCACGTCTTCGATCTGCGGTTTTCCGACTCGGCGATCGGCAGGAATCCGGCGATCATCGGCGACCAGCGCATTCTGGAGCTGCTCGGGTTCCTCTTCGCCAAGTATCCCAACCCGATCGATTTCGACGAGCTTCCGATTCCGTTCCGGGCGATCTCCGCCGACATCATGAGCGGGGAGGAGATCGTCCACGACTCGGGCTCGCTGGTCCGCGCGATCCGGGCGAGCATCTCGATCCCCCTCGTCTTCGCCCCCTTCCCCCTGGAGGACGGGCGCCTCGCCATCGACGGCGGGGCGGTGGACAACCTGCCGATCGACATCGCCCGGGCGCTCGGAGCCGAATATGTCATCGCCAGCGACCTCAACGCCTTCATCAACGAGGACAAGACCCGGGCGGAGTCGCTTTCCGGGGTGGTGCTGCACTCCCTCGCCCTGGTGACGCAGCGCAGCGCGTCCGCCCAGCATGAATCCGCCGATCTGCTCTTCACCAGCGATCTCCACGACATCCCGGTCATAGACGTGTTCAGGCTGAACGAGATCGACCGGCGGGGCGAGGAGGCGGTCGAGCGGAACCGGGCGCAGCTTCAGGCGTTTGGGAAGCGACTTGAAGCGGAGCGTGGTCTGGTCGCCTATGATCCCGACCGTGTCGGTTTGTACGCCCGGCTGCCCGACCCGACCATCCGATCCGTCGCGATCGAGAACATCTCCCTGAACCCCGGACCGCTTTTCTTCGACGAGGGGCTCTTCGAGTTCATGGTCGGTTCTCCGCTGGACGAGGAGCACGCGACCGAGCTTGCCCTTCGCCTGCGGCAGGTCCGCAAGCAGAACTCCCTCGCATCCCTGAGCTTCGAGATGAAGGAGGGGGGAACCCTCGGGATTCTCGCCCGGAGCTTCGGACGGACGGGAAACCGGATCGCGATGGGGTTCATCGTCGGGATGGGGGTTTCCAACACCCTCAACGAGACCTATGTGTGGTACAAGGCCAACGCATACCTCGATGCGGCGCTGGTTCACATCGGTCGGAACAATCTCTCCTACACCCTCGCTTCTTCCCTGGGCGAAGAGACGGCGGTCACCCTCGGTCTGGTCGTCCCGCTGGGCGACCATCGGCTTGGAGCGCTGATCGGATACGGCTCCGGCGCGCTGACCCCCCGGACCTCCGTGGTCAACGCCGCCCGCACCGCCCCCCTGGACCGGAGGATCCGGACCGAGTTCAGCTATGGATATTCGATCGGCAGATGGACGTCCGTCGAGCTCGCCCTCCGGGGGGACTTCTTCTTCATCCACGATTCCGTCCTCGACAAGCCCTTCGTCGCCTATCCGCACGCCGAGCTCTCCTTCGTGCATTGCGCGTTGAAGAAGCAGCTTGGCCAGGAGGGGATCCGAATCGAATCATCCTTCATCGCCGGCTACGACAAGCGGCTGGTCTACAGCGGCCGGTTGCGGCTCATCCACCATATCCGCCTCTCCTTCCTCGACACTCTCGGCTACCTCATCGAGGTCGCCCGCCTCGACGGGCCGCGGGAGCTGATCGGGTCGTTCGCCGAGGTGGTCGTCCCCGGGTACGCTCCGCACACCTTCAAGCGGGATCTGATCCAGGTGGGAATGCACTACCAGCGCTATCTGTTCGACGTGTTCAGCTATCCCAGCTACCTGCGCTTCGACGTCATCGGCGCCTGGGCCAACCGGGGGAATCCGATCGTCCGGGTCATTCCCCCACGGGTCCGCTTCATGGAGCTCGAACCGTTCGATCTCGGCTTCGGGGCGAGCTACTGCGTCCAGACCCCGATCGGCGATCTCATCTTCTCGCTAGGCGTCTCGATCGACGGCGCGTGGGGGATCTCGATGGGGATCTCCTGATGACGGAACGCTACACCACCTATTCCGGATATCTGCGGGAGCGCTACGGCCGGGCGGTGTATCGGATCGGGGTCGACGCCCACTTCACCTGCCCGAACCGGACCGGGGGGCGCGGCGGGTGCGTCTTCTGCGACGAGGTCGCCGCCCGGGCGGTCTACCAGGAGGGGGTGGGAGGGAATCCTTCCGATCTCGAAGGGCGGATCCGCTCCGTGAAGGACCAGATCGCCCGGGGCAGAACGTTCATCGAGCGGCGATACGGAAGCGCTCGGTTCAGTCTCTACTTCCAGGCGCACACCAACACCTACGACTCGATCGAAAACCTCAAGCGGATCTATCAGGGGGGATTGGCTGAAGGGCCGTTCGTCGAGCTGATCGTCTCAACCCGTCCGGACTGCATCACGACGGAGGTCGCAGATCTTCTTGCATCCTTCAAGGATCAGGTGCAGGCGGTCGTCGTCGAGCTCGGGCTCGAATCGGGCGACGAGGCTTCGCTTGACCTTCTCGGCCGGAACCATGACGTCGCCTCCTATCGGAGGAGCGTCGGGTTGTTACGTTCGGCGGGGATCGGTGTTTATACCCATATAATGCTTGGGCTTCCGTACGAGGATCCTCCGGCGGCGGTCCGGACGGCTCGCCTCCTGAACGAGGTGGGGACGGATGGAGTGAAGATCCACGACCTCCATGTTCTGCGCGACACGGTGCTGGAGACGTGGTATGAGAGCGGTGAGGTGACGGTCGCCTCGAGCGAACGGCACCTCGCTTCGCTGGTCACCTTCCTGCGCCACCTGGACCCCTCGATCGTCGTGGTGCGCCTGGTCTGCGAGACCCCGCGCCACCGACGGGTCGCACCACGGTCGCCGACCCCCAAGCAACGGATCATCACCCGGCTCGCGGCGCTGCTGGAGGAAGGGGGATATCGCCAAGGAGACATGCTTTGATGGAACGAATCGTTCGCCGAACCGGTACCGTCCTGATGATAATCGTGGTATGCTGTATAGGGTATTTCTCTTTTTCCGGACAGGCGGGAAGGATATCCCTCGGATGGGTGCCGTTCGGAGACAAGGGATTGCACCTGCTTGCGTATGCAGCCTACGGGTTCACCTCCTTCCTGGCGTTCTTCCGGGTTCCGAAGGGGGAGCCGCCCGTGCGGAGGGAAGATTCGACGGTCCATGTTTCGACGTGGGCATCGAAGGCGATTCTGAGGACGCTCGTCAGCGGGACGCTGTTGGGCGGCATCATCGAACTGCTTCAGCCCCTGGCGGGTCGACAGCGGGAGATGATGGATCTGGTTGCAAACGTCATGGGCCTGGTCGTGGGCTTGGCGGTCATCCTGCCGGTGGTCAAGACGATCGGGCGTATGTCTTGCTGTTCGATCGACAAGGAGGATGATGAGCATGAGCCTGGCGAAACGGATTGAGAAGGCGCTGATCGATGCGGCGCGGATCCTGCCCGAGCCGATTCACAAACGGATCGAATGGGCCCGGGGGGAGGAGGAGCGGCTGGACGGCAAAAGCGCCGGCTCGAAGGCGAGCATCGCCGTGCTGGACGCGATTGTCGAGAATCTGCGCGTCAGCGGGAATGAATGGATCCCGATGTGCCAGGACACCGGCATGTTCGACGTGTTCGTGGACGTCGGAAGGTCCTGTCCGCTTTCTCACGCCGAAATCGAGGAGGCGATTCTGAAGGGGTGTGAAGAGGGGGCGAAAAACGGGTATTTCCGCCCTTCGGTCGTGGAGGAGCCGCTGTTCGGAAGAAAAAACACGAAGACCAACATGCCCCCGATCATCTGGTGGAACCTCGTCGAGGGGAGGAACGTGGAAATCAGCATCCTCCTGAAGGGGTTCGGCAGCGAGAACACCAGCGCCACCCGGATGATGAATCCCACCGCTACCGAGGAGCAGATCGTCGCCGCGGTCGCCGAGGTCGTCACGATCGCCGGCGGGAAGCCCTGTCCCCCGATCTTCCTCGGAATCGGGCTCGGCGGAACGATGGAGCGGGCCGCGTACCTCAGCAAGCGGGCGCTCCTTCGTGAAGTGGGGGTGCCCCACGGCGAGGAGCGGTATGCGAAGCTCGAAGAGAAGATCCTCGCCGGGGTCCAGGCGACCGGGGTCGGCTCCGGAGGGCTCGGAGGGAGGATCACCGCGCTGAACGTGGCGATCGAGCATGAACCCACCCACATCGCGGGGTTGCCGATGGGGGTTTCGATCAACTGCTGGGCGGATCGGATCGCCCACATTCTCTGGGAGGGCTGACCATGAGAACCTTACACCTTCCGATCGGTGAAGAAGATCTTCGATCGCTCCGGGCGTTCGATACCGTGAGCTTTTCGGGCACGCTGTACGTCGGCCGGGACCAGGTGCATCAGCGGCTGGTCCGGCTCCTCGAGGAGGGCAAGCCCCTGCCGGTGGAGCTTGCAGGGCAGGCGATCTACTACATGGGGCCCTCGCCCCCGCTTCCGGGGATGGTCATGGGCTCCTGCGGTCCGACGACGAGCGCCCGGATGGACCCCTTCACCCCGCAGCTGCTTGGCAAGGGACTGAAAGTCCTCATCGGGAAAGGACCGCGCTCTCAGGCGGTCCAAGACGCGCTGAAGAAGGAGAAGGCGGTCTACGTGCAGGCGTTCGGCGGTTGCGGCGCCCTCTACGCCAAGACGATCGTCAGCGTCGAGACGGTGGCGTTCGAGGATCTGGGGCCGGAGGCGCTCCTTCGTCTGGAAGTCAGGGATTTTCCCGCGATCGTCGCGATCGACTCCCACGGGGGGTCGGTATTCTGAGGGGATTCTTCTGGATTTATCCCTTCAAGTGGGGTACAGTTTCCTCAGTGCAGGCGATTGCCGCCGGCTCTCTTGGGGTGAAGGGTCGGCGGGAATCCGGGTGTCCGTACGATAGGAAGGATTCAGCGTGCTGAAAAAGATAGTCTTTGCAATCACCCCGATGTGTCTGGTCGTTCTCCTTTCGGGGTGTCCGATCCTCATCGAGCCGTCCGTCCTGGATGATGTCCTCCCCAGCGTCGCCCAGATGATCAGCGAGGAAGGGGGGGTGGGCTTCTCCATCGGCGACCTGCCGACTCCCTCGACGCTGGAGGAGCGCTTCAGCTACACCTATGGGTACATGCTCTACAACACCCTGCTGCAGCAGGACGAGATCGCCCATCTGAACGCCCCGTATTTCGCCAAGGGGGCGTTGGATGCGAACGCCGGGACGGCGGTCTTCACCGCCGAGGAGATGAGCCGGATCCTCTTCGAAGTCCAGGTGAAGCTCCTGCAGATCGCCCAGCAGGAGCTTGAAGCGCTCAGGACGGCCAACTACGAGTTCGCCCATGCGTTCCTGGAGGAGAATCGGGACAGGGAGGGGATCATCACCACGGAAAGCGGGCTCCAGTATGCGATTCTCGAGCCGAGCGACGGCCCGCGGATGGATCCTTCCTTCAGTCCCCGGGTCCGCTTCACCCTCACCGACGGGCACGGGGAGGTGGTCGATTCCGCCCAGAGCCGGCTTCTCTCACTCTCCAACCTCAATCCCGGGTTCGTCGAGGGGCTCCTCTTGATGAACGTCGGGGGGCGATACCGCTTCTGGCTCGCCCCCGATCTGACCT
>JAAZJI010000171.1 GCA_012800465.1 Spirochaetales bacterium | reverse complement strand
CGGCGGGCCTTTTGAAGGACTGGATAAACTGTGGTTTCTGGGCCATGATAGGTCTCCCTGTTTATGTAAGCCCATTAGAGCATGACACCTTCCCGATAACAAGAGTAAGAATGGTTTCCAGATAAGAAATTATGATTATTCAGGCTTCCTTTTCGGGAGCCCTAAAAACTGAAAGGTACAGTTTAGTATAACAAATCTCATGTGCGATACTGCAACGGGAAGACGATTTGGCTGTTCACCGGATAGCTCTGACGATGATGATCAGAATCAAAAGCCAGATTGCGACAATCGGCAAAGCATAGATCAACTTCCTCGGTTTCCCATTTTGCCAGAGGTCTTCGGACTCGGTTCTGCATTGCTCGAGGATCTCTCGTGGAATCAGCTTCACCGTCAAGGCCACCATCACGGGCAGGATGATCAGGTCGTCCAGATAGCCCAACACCGGAATGAAATCGGGGATGAGGTCGATAGGGGACAATGCATATGCTACTGTTGCCCAAGCGCAGATTTTTGCCAACAACGGGGTCTCTTTATTCTTCAACGCGAGATAGACGGCAGGAATTTCCTTTTTCAACTTGATCGCTCGTTCTTTCAGATTCATGGATGTTTCCCCATCATCATTTCCTATCCGCTTGCTGAATATAACACCCCCCTAAGCGGTTCAAGTGCGCTGTTGCAAACACAAATATTTTACCTTTCCGGGATGCGGGCGGTGCTTTCAATCCAACGTTCTAGACCATCTTGCTGATGGAATTCCGGATGACCAGTTCGGTCGGCAGGGTGATCGGTTCTCTCGTCTTGCCGTCCTTGATGGTTTTGAGCAGGAGTTCCGCTCCTTGTCGCCCAAGATCGTACGATGGGACTTTGATCGAGGTCAGCGGAGGAGAATAGAAGCTTCCCACCTCGATATTGTCAAAACCGATGATCGAGAGATCCTGAGGAACTCTCATGTGGAGTTCCTTTGCGGCCTTCATCGCCCCGATCGCCATGAGGTCGTTGGCGCATATGATGGCGGTCGGCGGATCGGCTTTTTTGAAAAAATGGTAGAGCGCTTCAAAGCCCGAGTTGATCGAGTAGTCACCATGATGAATCAGATCTTCACATGATTCGGGATCCATATGTTTTGCCGCGATCTCTGTAAACGCTTTCAATCGGATCTGCGAGTGGATATGCTCGTCAGAGCCCGTGATGAAGCCAATCCTTTCGTGGCCCAATGAACGAAGCATGTTGTACGCATCTTGGATGATGTGGAAATTGTCAAACAGGATGGCTGTGCCGACTTGATTTCCGTCATGCCAAAAGGGGCCGTTTCCTATGAACACGGTCGGAATCCTGCTTTCTTCCAACGACCTGATGAAACTTTCCTCGATAGCCAGGGAGGTGAGGATCATCATGCCGTCGATGGATTTGTCGGACATGACATCCTTGAACAGGACGGAGTCGAGATTGCTGTCGGCGGTATGGATCGTGATCTGCACGGAATAATTGTTTAATCGCAGATAATCATTGATCGCCTGCAGAATCGGCAGTTCGTACTGCCAGGTTGACGGGAGGATCGGGCTCTTGTCCAGAAAGGCTACCAGAATGTTGTTTGTACGACCTTGAGCCAAGGATTGGGCGGCCTTGTTTGGGATATATCCGAGTTGTTCGATCGCTTGAAGAACCGCTTTTCTTGCTTCTTCGCTGACCAGCGGATGCCCATTGATCACCCGGGACACCGTGCCGGTGGAAACGTTCGCCAGATCCGCGACATTGCGTTGTGTTATTTTCTGAGTCAACGACGAACTCCTTGCAGGTCAGGTGTATTTGTACGCGCTTAATTACAACCTAGAGTATCACAAACTTATTGCCGTGCAAAGGAAAAATACCAATATTTTCATTGACAACGCTTGGAATCACTCCTTAGAATGTAAGCGCATACAGTGAGTGTGCGAAACAAAGAGGAGGTTTTTATGAAACGGAAATTATTCGTTGGGTTGATGGTGGCCTTTCTGTTGGTCCTGCTGTCATGTTCCGGTGGAAAAGCTCCGAGCCAGCCTCAGGAGAGCTCACCTGCAAAGAGTGTCAGCATGTTGCAAACGATCATGGACAGAGGTGTCTTGCGTGCGGGTATAGCTCTTAACGGCCCTCCCATCGGCGGGCGGGACGATAAGGGGCAGCCCTATGGGTATGATGTCGATTTTGCCCAGAAATTCGCAGATACGCTCGGAGTGAAGCTCGAGATCACCGATGTCGATGGCGAAACGAGAATTCCCGCTTTGACCAGTGGCCGGGTCGATATCGTGTTCGCAAACATGACGGGCAATCTTGAACGGGCCAAATCGATCAACTTCTCGATGCCTTATCTGCGCTGCGGCATCAAGATGATGGTCAGAAAGGGCAGTCCGTACCAGACGGTCGAGGATCTGAACAAGCCCGGAATCAAGATTGCGGTTGCCCGAGGAACGACGGGTGAAGACCTTGCCCTCAAGTATGCTCCTCAGGCCGAGCTGGTGTACGTGACGAACTTCACCGACCAGACATTGCTGATGAAGCAGGGGAAAGCGGACGCGACGTTCGAAGACAGCACGCTGATCGACTTCACCGCAGGGCAGAGCAAAGGCGAGCTGGTCGCCCTTCCCAAGCTCTATACCTCGGATCCGATCTGCATCGGACTTCCCAAGGGCGACATGGAGTTTGTCCGCTATGTCGACATGTTCGTCTCCTGGATGATCAGTTCCGGGTTCCAGCGGGAGACGTACATGAAGTGGTGGGGCACCGAACCGACGGAGTATCTCGCCATCTGGTAGATGACGGCATGTGATTTGGGGCTCTTGTGGGAACATCGCTTCCCACGAGGGCCGCTTCCGTGACCTTCGGAAGGATGTGACCATGTATCTGAATTTCAGTTTTCTGAAGACGTTCTACCCGTCGTTGCTACAGGGTGCCCGATTGACGCTGATCATCTCTGCAGGAGCGTTGGTTCTCGGATTCTTCCTGGGGATCATCGTCGCATTGATGCGGCAATCCAAAAGCAAGACGCTTCGATTCATCGGATCGGCCTGGGTGGAGTTCCTGAGAAACACGCCGTTTCTCGTCCAACTGTTCTTTTTGTACTTCGGACTTCCCGAGCTGGGGATACATACCGATCCGATCGTAACGTCAATCTTGGCGCTGGGAATCAACTCGAGCGCTCCCAACTGTGAAGTCATCCGATCGGGCTTGCTGGCGGTGAAGAAAGGCTATTATGAATGCAGCTACGCATTGGGGTACAACTCGTTCCAGACCTTCAGATATATCGTGCTGCCGGTATCCCTGCGTCTGGCGTTCAAGCCGTTGACAAGCAATTTCATAAACCTCGTGCTCACCTCGTCCGTCGTGTTTTCCATAACCGTCAACGATCTGATGGGAAGCTCGAAGACCGTGGCGGCCAGAACCGCCCGACCGTTCGAAGTATTCATCTTCATCATGCTGGCGTATTGTGTTTTCACGTTCGTCATTTCGTTCGTGGCAAAGGCGATCGATAGGAGAATCTCCATCACGCTCTAGGTGATATGAGGAAGTTATGTTTGAACAATACCTGAGCTTGACGCATTACGATATCTTTTTTTTCCTGAAGGCGATCGGCATGACGCTCTGGATCACGCTGGTCTCGATAACCATCGGCACCCTGATCGGAATCGTGATGGGATTGATCCGTTGTTCGAAGAACAGGATCGTCGCGGCCATCCCGCTGATCTATATCGAGCCGTTGCGGAACTCTCCGCTCGTCACGCAGCTTTTCCTCACATATTACGGATTGCCCGTCGTCGCGAACATCGTTCTCGATGCCGAGGCCGCTGCGATCATCACCTTGTCGTTGAATACGGGGGCATTCTTCTCCGTGCTTGTCCACAGCGCGGTCAAGGCGATTCCCAAACTGCAGTGGGAAGCCGGATTCGCCTTGGGACACAACAGGTACTCGAATTTCAGGAACATCATCGCTCCGCAGGTCCTCAGGTTGTTGATTCCTTCGGCGATCACGCTGTACATAAACCAGTTGCAGGTATCCTCGTTCGTTTCTCTGATCAGCCTGATCGATCTGACCAAGGCCGGCCATATCCTGACCCTGAGAACGATGAGACCCTTCCTGATCTACGGAATAGTCTTCGTATTATATTTTGCAATATCCTATCCGCTGTCGAAACTTGCCCAGCGGCTTGAGAAAAAAGTGGCATTCAATTTTTAGCTTATATGTGTGAGGTGCATGGCGATGGCGATGATCGAAGTAAGAAATATCACGAAAGCTTTCGGAAACCTGGTCGTTCTCAAGAATTTCAGCGTCGATTTCGATCAGAGCGGAGTTACGGTCATCCTTGGCCCGAGCGGAACCGGGAAGAGCACGCTTCTGAGATGCATCAACGGTCTGGAGACCATAGACAGCGGTGACATCCTCGTAGACGGGCTGTCGGTCCGGGAAAAAAAGAATTTAAAGGACATCCGGATCAAATGCGGGATGGTTTTTCAACAGACGATCCTCTTCCCTCATCTTGATGTGTTGGAGAATCTGGTCATCAGTCCGATCAAGATTCTTGGAAGACCCAGGAACGAAGCGATCGAGCAGGCGAAGGAGTTGCTGAACAAGGTCGGCCTGATTGACAAACTGCACTCCAAGCATAATGAGCTGTCCGGCGGAGAACAACAACGAATCGCCATCGCACGGGCGATGATGATGAATCCAAAGGCTCTGTTGCTCGATGAGATCACTTCGGCCTTGGATCCCGAGATGAGCACGGAGGTCTTGAAGATCATCGAAAAGCTTGCACAGGACGGCGTGGTCATGCTGATCGTCACCCATGAAATTCCTTTTGCCCGTCGCATTGCAAGCAGAGTGCTGTTCCTTGAATACGGATCGGTCGTATCGGACACCTCCAATGAAGAGTTCTTCACCACCGTAAAAGAAGACAATGAGCGGATAGCCCGCTTCATACAAAATATTCACCACTGAACTTCTTGATTGATGGGAGAGACGATATGTTTGGGTTGATTGTGCATGGGGGATGTCATGATCTGGAACCTGCGGAACTCGACAAGATTTCTGCAAATGATGGTGTAAAGACATATGGCGCGATAGGGTATGAGATGCTCTCCGAAGGATGCGCCGCCATCGACGTCGTTGAGAAAGTCATCACGATGATGGAGGACGATCCCATCTTCGATGCGGGCACCGGTTCCTTCCGCAATCTGAACGGTGTT
>JAAZJI010000170.1 GCA_012800465.1 Spirochaetales bacterium | reverse complement strand
CGACGGTCCACTGTGTCCTGATCAACAGCGGGAACGCCAACGCGGCGACCGGTGAACGGGGCCTTCGCGATGCGGAAGCGAGCGCCGCCCTCGTCGCCGGTCACTTCGGCATCCGGCCGGAGCAGACGCTGGTCTGCTCCACCGGAGTGATAGGGGTTCCACTGCCGATGGACACGATCGAAAAGGGGATCGCCTCCATCGTCAAGACCCTCGATGTCACCGAGGAGGCGGCCCGGAACGCCGCGGAGGCGATCCTCACCACCGACACGTTCACCAAGCAGGTCGCGGTCGAAGTGCTTGTCGACCAAAAGCCGGTCCGCATCGGCGGGATGGCGAAGGGAAGCGGGATGATCCACCCGAACATGGCCACGATGCTCTCCTTCATCACCACCGATGCCAAGATCTCCAAAGCGGATCTTCAGGCGCTTCTCGGTTCTTCCATCGAAGACACCTACAACATGATCAGCGTCGACGGGGACACCTCGACCAACGACACGGTCCTGGTCCTCGCCAACGGGGAAGCGGGAAACGAGATGCTCTCTCCTTCCCATCCCGATTGGCCCGCCTTCGTACGGGCGTTCGACCATGTGAACGCCGAACTGGCGAAACTGATCGTCAAGGACGGGGAGGGGGCGCAGAAGTTCATCGAGATGACCGTCACGGGCGCAAAGGACAAAGAAGCCGCCCGAATCCTCGCCCGTAGCGTGGTCTCCTCCAGCCTGGTGAAGACCGCGTTCTTCGGCAGCGACGCGAACTGGGGGAGGATCATCTGCGCGATGGGATACAGCGGAGCCCGGTTCGACCCGAAGAAGACGGACCTGTTCTTTTCTTCGGAGAAGGGCGAGATCCGGGTCCTCAAGGATGGAGAGCCGCTTCCCTTCGATGAACGGGAGGCGAAGCGGATCCTCTCCGAGCCGGTGGTCTTCTGCACCGCGGTCCTGAAGGATGGGGAGGGCACGGCCACGGCGTGGGGGTGCGACCTCTCCTATGAATACGTTCGAATCAATGGAGATTATCGAAGTTGACGACACATACGGTAGCCCAGGAGATTTTGAAGGCGGAAACCCTCATCGAGGCGATTCCGTATATCCGGCGGTTCGCCGGCGCGATCGCCGTCGTGAAGTACGGCGGTTCGGCGATGATCAACCCCGAACTCAAGAAGGCGGTGATCGAGGATATCGCGATGCTGAAGTACATCGGCCTCAAGCCGGTGGTCGTCCATGGCGGCGGCGCGGAGATCTCGAACCACCTTGCCCGCCTCGGCAAGAAGAGTGTCTTCATCGACGGGCTGCGGGTGACGGATGAAGAGACCGCCTTGGTCGCCGAGATGGTGCTTTCCGGGTCGATCGGGAAATCGCTGGTCGACAACCTGGAGCAGGTCGGCATCAAGGCGGTGGGGATCAGCGGCAAGGACGGGCGGACCTTCCTCTGTGAGAAGAAGATCGATGAGCAGGGCCGGGACCTCGGCTTCGTCGGGGAGATCAGGACGGTCGACACCACCTTGGTGGACTCGCTTTTGAAGAGCAACTTCGTTCCCGTCCTCTCCCCGGTCGGAGTCGACGCCGAGGGCAACACCTACAACATCAACGCCGATTACGCCGCCAGCGCGATCGCCGGAGCCCTTTCGGCGCAGAAGCTGATCTTTTTGACCGACGTGGAGGGGATTCTCAAGGACAAGGACGATCCTTCCACGATCATCCGGACGCTGACTCACGACGAAGCGGTCTCCTACATCGAGCAGGGGATCATCAAGGGGGGGATGATCCCCAAGGTCCAATGCTGCCTCGACGGGCTGGAGAAGGGGGTCGAGAGCGTCCACGTCCTCGACGGCCGGCTTCCCCATGCGATTCTCCTGGAGATTTTCACCACGAGGGGAATCGGAACGATGGTCACCGGGGAGAACGCATCATGAACAACAACCATCTGATGAACACCTATTCCCAATGGCCCGTCACGTTCGTCGGCGGCGAAGGGGCGTATCTGAAGGATGAGAAGGGCGATGTCTACCTCGATTTCGTCGGAGGGATCGCGGTCAACGCGCTGGGGTATAACGATGAAGGGCTCACCGCCGCCATCCGGGAGGTTCTGGATTCGGGGGTGCTCCACGTCTCCAACCTCTACTACAACGCCTATGTCCTCGAGGCGGCCCGAAAGCTTGCCGAGTTGAGCGGGATGGAGAAGGTGTTCTTCTGCAACAGCGGGGCGGAAGCGAATGAAGCGGCGTTGAAGCTCGCCAGGAAGTGGGGGAGCGGGAAGAACAAGTCCACGATCATCTCGATGCTCGATTCCTTCCATGGCCGGACGTATGCGGCGGTGACGGCGACCGGACAGAAGAAATACCACCGGAACTTCGCCCCGCTTCCCCCGGGGTTCCTCTATGCGACCTTCAACGACCTTGATTCGGTGAAGGCGCTCGTCGATGAACGGACGTGCGCGGTCATCGTCGAGCCGATCCAGGGCGAGGGCGGAATCGTCCCGGCGACGACGGAGTTCCTCCGCGGCCTCCGCGAGCTGTGCGACACCCACGATCTGCTACTCATCTACGATGAGGTGCAGTGCGGAATGGGACGCAGCGGCAAGCCCTTCGCCCATCAGCTCTACGGAGTGAAGCCGGACATCCTCACCACCGCCAAAGCCTTGGCCGGAGGGATTCCCGCAGGGGCGATGATGGCGCACGGGAAGGCACGCGACGTCTTCGTCCCCGGCGACCACGCTTCCACGTTCGGCGGGAACGCCCTGGCGGCGAGGGGAGTCATCCATATGTGCGACACCCTTCGGGACGAAGGGTTCCTTTCCCACGTCGAAGCGATGGGAAGCTACCTCCGAAAGAAGCTCGAGGAGCTCCAGGCCCGATTCCCGACCCTCATCACCGCCGTCCGCGGGGTGGGCCTGATCGACGGCATCGCGCTTGCGATCCCGCCGAAGGAGGTCGTCTCCAAATGTTTTGCGAAGAAGCTCCTCGTGCTCAGCGCCGGATCGGACGTCGTCCGCTTCGTCCCTCCGCTCATCATCACCGAGAAGGAGATCGATGCCGCCATCGAGATTCTTCAGGAAAGCTTGAGTGAGATACGTTCATAGCAGGATCGCCGGCAGGACGAACGTCCTGCAGTAGAGCAGGCCTTCTTCGACGAGATCGAAGGAGGCCGAGCCGATGTTCCAATCAAGAAAGAGGCCGCGCATCGAGCGGTTGAAGAACCGGGCGTACCGTTCGGAAGAGAGGTCGGTCCGGCACTCGCCGCTCGTTTGCCCGTCTTCGATGATGGAGCGGATGAAGGTATGCCAGAAGCGGGTCGGATCGGTGATGACCTTCTCCGAGCCCTGCTGCAGCACCTGGTTGGCATACAGGACCTTCAACATCTCGACTCCGATCTCATCGCGGACGTAGGTCAGCTGGAGCTCGGTGAACGCCAGAAGCTTCTCTTCGACGGTTCGATGGCTCAGGACCTCCCGCTCCACCGACCGATAGTAGCCGTCGATCATCCAGAACCCCTCGACGATGATGTCGCTCTTGGTCGAAAAGTAGGTGTAGAAGCTTCCCTTGGCGGTGCCGCTTTGGTCGGCGATATCCTGGAGGGACACGTTGTCGAATCCCCGCTCCTTGAAGAGGCTCCACGCCATTTCAAAGATCTTCGCCTTGGTGCGTTGGGATTTTGACAATGGTCGTTCCTCGGTCACACCATGCTCCTACAGAAGGATCTTCCCCGGGTTCATGATCCCTTTGGGGTCGAGCGCCCGCTTGATGCTTTGCATCACCCGGTACTCGACCGGCGAGGTGAACTCCTTGAAGAACTCCCTCCGTTTGAGACCGATGCCGTGTTCGCCGCTGATCTTCCCGCCGAGCTTTCCGGTGATGAACTCATAGAGTTCGCCAAGGATCCTAGGTTCGATCGCACGCCAATGCTCCATCGTGGAGTCGGGGTTCTTGATCACCGTGGCGTGGAGGTTCCCGTCTCCGGCATGCCCGTAGCAGGGG
>JAAZJI010000169.1 GCA_012800465.1 Spirochaetales bacterium | reverse complement strand
TGAGGATCCGAGGCCGCGTCGAGGGCAGCCAGTTCACCCCGTCGACGGATTCAAGCTGGATCAGGCTGGTGGAACTTATCTTCAGCTCCTTGTCCCAATACTTCCCGCACTGGAGGGCGACATAGCCGTCGCTCGCCTTCAGCACCCGGACCGAACCGACTGCAAGCGAGCGGTTCGGATCATCCCCGTCGGGTCCGATCAGGGGCTTGCCGTGATTGGTCAATCGATAGGGGCCGAGCGGCGACAGGGAGGTCGCCGAGGCGAAGTAGCGGCTCGACTTGTGCCCGCTGTCTTCAAGCACGATGTGCGAGGCGCCGAAGAAGAGAGTGTAGGCCTCTCCATCCTTGAAGAGCTGGGGACGGGAGACCCGCGGCCGGCCGAGGCCGTCGGCGGCGAAGGGGATCTCCCGGCTGTCGAGGATGATTCTCGGCTCGCTGAAGAGGACCAGGTCGGTGGAGGAACGCACCTCGATCCGGCTATGGCTGACCCGATCCTTCCGTTTCCGCCTCAGGAAGATCGAATCGATCTGCGAGGGGATCGCATCGTGCTTCTCGTAGATCAGGTGGTAGACCCCGTCCTCCACATAGAGGGACGGGGAATGTCCGCGAAGTTCGACCATCTTGCGCGGCTCCCAGCTGATCCCGTTCTCGCTGATGAAATGGACGATTCCGAGGAAGGTATGCCCGAAGAGGTGCCACTTCCCGTCAGGGGATTCGCTCGGCAGCAGGATCGAGGGATCACCGAGCCGGTTCATGTACCAGCTGCCGGTGATGACCGGATCGTCGCTGAACGGGTACCACGGAAGCTTGGCGTACGCGGCAATCGAGAGAGCCATGTTCAATCCCGCTTCGGCGGTTTCCGTCTTCGGTTCCCGAAGAGGGGAACGATCTTGTCTTCCAGGTTGAACCGTCTGGAAGCCCAGGTGACGAGTTTTGAATAGAGGAAGAAGGATCCTCCGATCGCAAAGAAGAAGACCAGGGCGAGGTAGATCGGCACCATCGAGGACTCGGGGTCTGCGAATCGGACGAGGAGAAAAAATCCGATGACGAACAGGACCATCATCAAGAGGATGTTCACCAGGGTCGCGATGATCATGAACAGTACGGTGTTACCCTTCTTTCCCATCTCGTTCCACCTCCTTCTCCAACAACAATAATACTGCGAGCAGAATGCCGCTGACAACCAGGGACGCATCCGCGATGTTGAAGGTCGGCCACCGTTCAAGCCCGAAGATCCCGTAGAACTTCACGCTGATGAAATCCACGACCCTCAGCGAGCGGAAGATCCGGTCGATGAGGTTTCCGATCCCACCACCCATGAAGAGGGCGAGCGTCCATCGGGTCGGCGATGAGAGACGGATATTCCCGTTGAAGAAGATCAGGAGAACGGCCGCAAGCAACGCCACCGGCAGACCCACGAAGAAGACCAGCCGGATCCAGATCGGAAGCGCAGATCCCATGCTGAAGGCGATCGCGGTGTTCCGGACGTGGACGATCGCCAAAAAATCCCCGAAGAACCAATAGCCGACGGTATTCTCCGGAATCGTGGCGACGACCCATGCTTTGGAAAGCTGATCCGCAAGCACGATGGCCAGGGTGAGGATGAGAGGACGCCACGTTTTCGCCATACGGGAAACTATACTACAAGCCGGTGGGGTTGGCAATGAACACCGCCTCGAGGCCGAAACGCTCACACAGGTGTTCGGCCAACGCTTTCACCCCGTAGACTTCCGTGACGTAATGTCCGCCGCCCAGGACGTTGATTCCCCCTTCCAGCGCCACATGGTAGCTTTCATGTTCCACTTCGCCGGTGATGAAGAGGTCCAACCCCTCGCTGAGCGCGTCGGATACGTTTCGGCTCGCCCCCCCGCTGACGATCCCCACCGTCCGGCTCTTCTCCTTCCCGAAGGGCAGAAGGATCGTTTTTTCATATCCGAGGCGGTCGGCGATCTCCTTCAGCGTCCCGGGCTCCCGTAGCCGCCCTTTATACCCGATCGTCTTCCCTTTGTAGGAAGCGAACGGTTCGATCTCCTCCAAGCCGAGCGCCTTGGCCATTTGAATATTGTTTCCGATTTCCGGATGGGCATCCAAAGGCAGATGAGCGGCGTAGAGGTCGATCTTGTGGGTGATGAGGGTCGCCAGTCTCGCATAGTGGGATCCGGTAACCGCGAGGGGGACCCCCCAGAACAGGCCATGGTGGACGAGCAGGAAATCCACCTTCTCCCGAACCGCCTGATCGAACGAGGCCTGGCAGGCGTCCACCGCATACCCGATCTTCCCGATCCGTCTATCTTCGCCGCCGACCACGAGCCCGTTGAGCGAGCTGTCCGATGAGAGAAACCCCTCGATCCCCAGGTACTCGTCCAGATAGGCGACCAGTTCGCTTCGCATCATTCCATCGGTTGACACCATCGGTCTCTCCTCCTATAGTTCGCTCATGAGCGAGCGCACCTCTCAAGTATCGCCGCTTTCCTTTGAACAGGCAAGCTTCGAGTTCGATCCCGCCCTCATCAAGCGGCTGAGAAATCAACGGTCGGCGGACCGGATCGTCGGTCAGCCCAGGGCTCTGCGCTCCCTGGAGATGGGTCTTTCGCTGGAGAAGGCGGGGTACAACATCTTCGTCAGCGGGGAGAGCCAAAGCGGTCGCCACGCCGCCGTCCGCCATGCGATCGAGCAGGTCCGGGACGACATCTCCGGTCTCAGGGACATCGTATACGTCTGCAACTTCACCCAGCCGGACAGCCCGCACGCTTTGACCTTCATCCCCGGAGAGGGCTCGAGGTTCATCGATTCATTGGAGCGGTTCAACCACTCGATCACCCTCCTTTCCGAGGAGGGCGAAACGTTTCTGGCCAACGCCCGCACCCTCGTCGACTCCCTAATGGCTCAATTCCCCCACAAGGAGCTTGAACGCTACTTCTTCGACCTGAAGGGGGACATCACCCGTCAAGACGCCCATATCCGGCGGCTGGGGAAAGCGGATGAAGCGCTGGGCACCCGCTACTTGGGCAACCTCGTCGTCGACCATGGCCGGTCGACGAAACGGCCGATGATCATCGAGAGTCATCCTTCGATGGGGAACCTCTTCGGAACGATCAATTCCAAGGACAAGCCCGCCCACCTCTCCTACCACCCCGGTTCGATCCTGGAGAGCTGCGGGGGATTCATCATCATCGATGCGCCGGAGCTCTTCGGCAAGGAAGGGCTCTGGGAGGCGTTGAAGCGGTATCTCACCGCCACGAATCTGGCCATGAAGGGCGGGAACGTGGTGAAGGGCGAATTGGCGAATTCGATCATCCGCCCCCAGATTCCGCCCCTCTCGATCAAGGTCGTGCTCATCGGCAGCGAGGAGCTCTACGACTCCCTCAGCGAGAAGGACGACCGTTTCCTCTCCCTCTTCAAGGTCAACGCCCAGTTCGATTACACGATGAACCTGACCGAGGAGACGATCGGTCAGACGATCGCAAACATCGAGCACGTCGTTTCGGAGAAGGGGCT
>JAAZJI010000168.1 GCA_012800465.1 Spirochaetales bacterium | reverse complement strand
TTCATTTCTTCGGAACGATGAAGGAGTTGCTGCCCAGCCACAGGTCGATGTGGATGCCGGGGTTGTTGTTCGTCACGGTCGCCTGCTTGATCTGCCAGCCGATGAGTTTCAGCCGGGATCCCAGGTTCAGGTCCCGGCCGGCCATCGTTCCGTAGTAGGCGGCCAGTTCCGGTCGGTTTTGTTTGGGGTTGAGGGCGGTCCGAATCTTTTCGATCTCCCGTTCAGTACGCTCCCGGTCGTCGAAGAAGGAGAGGTGGACTCCGTCCTCTTCCTGATGGAGGGAGACTACCAGGCGAAGAGGATTGCCTTCCAGAAGAAAATCGGTCATTTCGCCGATCAGGCGGCTGAGCAATTCTTTTCGTTTCATCAGATGAAATCCTCCCGTATCCTGTTCGCGTTCAACCAATGGATGACCGAAATCAGCAAGCTTGCGGTCAAACCCCCCGCAAATCCATTATTGTACAGATCCAGCCCTCCGTGCCAAGAGGCGGTTACGTCGACGACGATCACATGGATCGCTCCGGCGAGGATGCCGATGAAGATTCCGAACTGCCCGGCAAGGGGGGCGAGGGTGGTGGAAAAGAGGGCGGCCAGGATCGGGGAGGGTGAAGAAGGGCTGTTGCCGAGCAGGAGGGTGGTTGCGAACGCCCCCAAGACGATCGGAATCGTGTTC
Organism: Spirochaetales bacterium; assembly: GCA_012800465.1. Taxonomy (GTDB): domain Bacteria; phylum Spirochaetota; class Spirochaetia; order Sphaerochaetales; family Sphaerochaetaceae; genus Sphaerochaeta. The sequence goes on along the minus strand of JAAZJI010000168.1, from coordinate 1,592 downwards.
TTCACGGTCTTTCCAAATCCGCCGAACCCCATGATCGTCAGCAGTCCTCCGAGAACCGGGCCGTTCATCGGGGCTCCGACTCCGAGGACGTACAGCCAATAGATGAGTCCGAGGACGGCGATGTTCAGGAGGGTTCCCGAGGGACTTTCACTTTCGTAGTAGTCGCTGGGCAGCCGCCCGATCTGGCCTTGGACGCCGAGGAAGCCGGAAAGCATCTCCCTAGGCTTTTCGAGGGTGAAGGCGGCGATGATGAAGAAAAGGCTCAACACGGGTACGACGAGCGTCAATGCAAGGTTTGAGGATTCGCTCCAAAGGACCGCAAGCGGCTGCAGGAGGCCGAGGGCGTTGAGGATGCTTGCGATGAAGAGGCCGACGAAGCCGCAGGTGAAGCCCATGTTGTAGAGGCTGTAGCCTTGGTGAAGGTTCAAGAGCGTGCCGGCGATCGCCGGAAGAATGAAGCCGATTCCGATTCCGACGATGATTCCCAACGGGATGCCGATCATGGGGGCCAGGCCGATTTCAAAGCTCAGGTAGGTGACGATCGGGGCGATCGCCGTTCCGAAGAGGGCGATGATCGAGTAGGAGCCGAAGCTCACCTTGGCGAGCTTGCTGGCAAGGAAGACGCCGATGATGACGGGTATCGAGTTGTAGAGGGTGTTGCCGAAGAAGGAGAAGCCCATCATCGTCATGATCGTCGCCAGCGTCGGGCCTGAGAGGTTGATTGATGCGAAGTACACCAGGACAAGACCCAGAAAGCCGACGCTTGCCAAGTTCAGGAGGGCAAGGCCGACTCCGTGGGTGGTAAAGTCATTGACCAGACGGGCGCTCCGGGTCTGCAGGAGCAGCAGCTTACCGATAAGGTCTTTCGGTCCCTCCAGAATCACCCCGGTCACGGTGAGCGAGCACAGGATGACCAGCATCAACAGATAAAGAGTCCGTTCGCGGGTATGCAAAAGCAATCTCCTTCCAATTGAGGCCTATGCTACCGTATGAACACAGGAAGGCGCAAGAAGTGTCTCCAGCACGCAAGGAAGAAGGTTTTATCGGGACAAATCCATGAAAGACACGACCGGTGAGAAACGGCATGGAGTACATTCGATTGGTAAGACATTCAAGCATAATGAAATATGTTGGACAAAAAAATAGACAGCAGGAATCGGCCATGGTATAAAAGAAAAAAGGAATGACGTTGTAAGGAGAGATAGATGAAAAGAATCGCACGTTTGGTGGGAGGGGTGTTCATAGTCCTCCTTCTGAGTATCGCACTTATTTCCTGCGATGACGCTCTTTTTCAGCATGTACTACAAAATGGAACGCAAAACGAAGCTCAGAATGGAACACAGAATAATGAGCAGAATGAAGAGCAGGATGAAACTGAAGAGGAAGAGGGTGAAGAGCCCGGAGAAGAGGGTGAAGAGCCTGGAGAAGAGGGTGAAGAGCCCGGAGAAGAGGGTGAAGAATCCGGAGATGAAGGCGATGAGTCTGAAGATGAAGGTGATGAATTCGATGGACTACCGCGCAAAGGGGATTTTACCTTCACTGGGACTCCACCCATAAATCATGCCGCTGCAGTAGCCGCAAGTAATGAGATA
>JAAZJI010000167.1 GCA_012800465.1 Spirochaetales bacterium | reverse complement strand
GGCGGAAACGACGAGAAGATCATCTTCTATGTATGCCCGATAATCATTTCCTGTTCGAAGTTGGAGAGTGACCATTCCTCCCGCATAGGGGAACCGATCCCCGTCCTCATAGGTATGAGCGTCCCGTACTTCCTCATCGATTCGATTGAGGAGATGCTCCCTGTGGTCGGTGATCAGCTCTTCGATGACCCGCCGGCCCACCCGGTTCGGAGCCCGGATCGTCAACATCCCGTCGTGACCGACCCGGATCGTGATCCGGCGGTTTGTCCGGGAGGTGAGCAGCGTGTATCGGATTGTTCCTACTTTACCGGTACTTTTCATTCTGTTAGAGTGGCTTCCATGAGATTGATGAACCTCTCCCTCCGCCAAGGCCTAGCATACCGGAAACTCCCCTGGGAGGGAAGTTCCGCCGAGGAGGCGTATCAGACCTTGGTCTCGTTCCTCGACCTGGCTCCGGTCGGCAGCGAAGGAGTCCTTCTCCTCTCTTTTGACATGAATGTCCTCTTCCTCGGAACGAGCGATCCCCCGGATGAGGAAGCGTTGGAAAAGATCGCCAAGGCTGAGAAGCTCGAGGAGGCGGAGGGCGATCATGTTCTTAAGCCGGGACGCTACCGCTTTATTCAGATCCCCTTGCCCGCTTCGATCGAAGAGATCCCGTTGGAAAAGCTCGCTTTGGACGAGGGAGATCCGCTCTATCTTCGAATCCTCAAGGAAAAGAGCTTTGCTCCGGTCGCCCAGCTGTGGATCAGAAGAAGAGCGGAATGAGGACCGGGGCGCAGAGGCTCGTAGCCGCCCCGTGATAGATCGATCCGATCGTCGTCGCCGAGCCGAAGTGCTTGGAAAGAAGCACGAGCAGCACATCCATCGTCGTGGCCCCTCCGCAGGAGACCGCCGGGTAGTAATATCGTTTTCCCAGCCGTCCGAAGAGGGGAATCAGGAAGAACGAGAAGCTTTCCCGCATCAGGTTGGAGAGAAACGAGATCGATCCCAGAAGAGGAAACCCCAGGTCGCCGATGAGGATTCCCGAGAGCGAGTACCACCCGAACCCGCAGAGCATTCCGGCGGCTTCCCGAAAGGAGAAGGAGGTCACAAGGCTTGCCCCGAACGCCCCCAGGAGCGTTCCCCCGATCGTGTAGAGCGGCAGAAGAACGGTGTTCGGGTCGTTGAGTACCTCCTTGAAGGAGATCGAGCGCTGAACCAGGTTCATCCCCACGAAAAAGAGCATCACATAGAGCAGATACGAAACATATGAGGAGTCGAACCAGTCGAAGAGAAAGCTTTTCATTCCGAAAAGCACACCGAGAATGACGATTGAAATCAGAAACAGCGGCTCTTTGAGGAGGTCCCATATAAACCGGAGCAGGGAACCTTCCTTCCGCCGGGCGACGGCGATCGTTGTATCAAGATCCTTGGGCAGAAAGAAACGGGAGCAGGCAAGGGAGACGACGGTCGAGCCTGACAGGGCGAAGAGGGTCAGAACCAAGGCGCTGAGACCAATCCGGCCCAGCTCGTCGGCGATGTTCTCGATGTGTCCGGTGTTGATCCCCATGAAGAACAGCAGCACCCATACCAACACCGTCTGTCCGATCGCGCTGAATCGAACCAGCCGCTCCTTTCCGACCGCTTTGGAAAACAAACCGCCGAGGATGAGCGCCACGGCGAGCTTCGCCAGATAGATGAGGGTCTCCATATGGAAACGACTCTATCGGAAAGGGGGAGAGGATGTCAAATTCCCTTGAGTAATACCGCTCCCTTCGGTATATTAGCGCATATGACCGTCTTGGAGCTCAGCGACACCCGCCGCCTCATCACCCTCGCCGATGGACGAAGGATCCATCTCATCGGAACCGCCCACGTCTCCCGCCACAGCGTGGACGAGGTCGCCGAGGCGATCGAGGCCGAGCGACCCGACCATATCTGCCTCGAACTGGATGAAGGGCGGATGAAGAACAGGGAAGATGAACGCTCCTGGTCGGACATGGACATCAAGAAGGTCCTCAAGGAGGGCAAAGGGTTCCTCCTGCTTGCGAACATGGCCCTCGCCTCCTTCCAGAAACGGATGGGGGACGAGACGGAGACGCAGCCGGGGGCGGAGATCATCGGGGCGGCCAACCTGGCCAAGGAGAAGGAGATCCCCTTCTCCCTCTGCGGCCGGGAGATCCAGGTGACCTTCAAGCGGGCGTGGCGGATGAGCAACCTCTGGAACAAGGCAAAGCTGATCGCGACGATCATCAGCGCGGTCTTCTCCAACGAGAAGCTCAGCGAAGCGGATCTGGAGGACCTGAAGAAAGCGGACGTGATGCAGCAGATGATGGACGAGATGGCCGCCGAGCTGCCCGCGGTGAAGTCCGTCCTGATCGACGAGCGGGACCGCTATCTCGCGACGAAGATCTATCTCGCCCCCGGGACGAACACGCTGGCGGTCATCGGCGCGGGGCATATGAACGGGATCGTCAAGACGCTGGAAGCCCTCGACTCGAACGAGCTCGATACGGACACATCGGAGATATCCGTCGTCCCCGAGCCCTCCAAATCATCGAAAGCCCTCTCCTGGTTCTTCCCCGTCCTGATCGTCTCCCTCCTCCTCTACGGATTCCTCTCATTCGGCCGGACCGAGGGAATCAGGATGGTCGGCCTCTGGCTGGCGGTCAACATGTCCTTCACCGCCCTGGGGGCGATCCTGGCGCTGGCCCATCCGATCAACATCATCGTTTCGGTTCTCGCCAGCCCGCTCACCAGCCTCCATCCGGCGATCGGAGTGGGGATGGTCGGCGGCCTCCTGCAGGCGACGCTCCGCAAACCGAAAGTCAGGGATTTCGAGCAGCTCAACGAGGACGCCACGAAGCTGAAGGGGTGGTATCGGAACCGGGTTCTCCACATCCTGGTGGTGTTTCTCCTCACGAGCCTTGGCGGATCGATCGGAAATGTGGTCGTTTTCCCCTTCCTCCTGGCCCGATTGGCGTAGCGATCCATCGCCTCCATCCCCATAATTTGATACACTGCCTCCAATGGAGGTGTCCATGGATTATTTCAGTCAAGCCAACAGCACCCCGCTGTACCTGATGGTCGGGGTGGTTCTGCTCTTCGTCGCGACCGGGTGCGTGCTCTTCATCCGCAAGAGCTATCTCGCCGGCCTGAAGATGGGGATGGACCGCAGCGTTCTGCGAACCACGATCACATCAAGCGCCCTCTTCACCGTATTGCCCTCGGTCTCCATCCTGCTGGGCGTGATCGCCCTCTCGGGCTCGCTGGGGGTCCCTTCCTCCTGGCTTCGCCTCTCGGTCGTGGGGAACCTCTCCTATGAAGCGATCGCCGCCGAGGCGGCTTCCCAGGCGATGGGGGTCTCCCTGAAAGACGTCTCCTCGCTGACCGCCGGTCACCTGGTTACGATCGTCCTGGTGATGACCACCGGGATCAGCTGGGGGATCATCGCTACGATCTTCTTCGGAAAATCCTACTCCCGTAAATCAACCCAATTGCTCAACAAGTCGAAAAAGAAAGAGGGAAAGAGCTTCGCCGACTGGGCGATGGTTGCGATGTTCATCGGCTTCTGCGGAACGTTCATCGGTTCCTACGTCGCCGAAGCGGTGGTGTTCAAACACTTCCTTCCGCTCCTCACCGCATTGATCGCCGGCTTGGTGATGAGAGGGTGTGAATATCTGGTGAAAGAAAAGCAGCTGGCGTGGATGGAGAACTTTTCCCTCTCCCTTTCGATGTTGATCGCGATGACCGCAGCGGTTCTGCTTGCCCTGTAGGAGGAACGGAATGGAAAAATCGTTTGATTATGAACAGTACGACGACTCG
>JAAZJI010000166.1 GCA_012800465.1 Spirochaetales bacterium | reverse complement strand
GGGACTGGGAGCTGGTCATCACCGAGAAGCAGCGCACCTTGGATTTTTTGAAATTCGTGGTTTCGAAGATCTACTCGGCGATGAGACGCACCGAGTTCCTGGTCTGCGAGATGTTTCCCGTGATCGAACCTACGCTTCCGGAGAAGATCACCTTCATCCATGCCGAGGAGGCTCTGAGGCGATACCCGGATCTGAGCGTGTATGACCGCGAGTACGAACTCGCCAAGGAATACGGGGCGGTCTTCATCATCGGCATCGGCGGCACGCTGAGCGATGGGAAATCCCATGGCGGGCGGGCTCCCGACTACGATGACTGGTCGACCCCGAACAGCGACGGATACCTCGGGCTCAACGGCGACATCATCGTCTGGGATCCCATTCGAAAAGATCTCATGGAGATCACCTCGATGGGAATCCGGGTGAACCCCGAATCGCTTATGAGGCAGCTCGCAATCCGGGGAATGGAGGAGCGGGCGGACCTCTATTGGCATAAGCGCCTTCTTTCCAATGAGCTGCCCCTTACCATCGGCGGCGGGATCGGTCAAAGCCGGCTCTGCATGTACTTCCTGAAGAAGGCCCATATCGGCGAGGTGCAGGCATCGATCTGGCCGGAGGATGTGATGGAAGATGCGGCACGCCTCGGCGTCGTGTTGATGTAGGAAGGAAACGGTGAAACTGGTAAGTTGGAACGTAAACGGATTGAGGGCCATTCAGCAGAAGGGGTTCAGCGACTATTTTTCCGAGGTGGATGCGGATATCTTCTGCCTGCAGGAGACGAAGCTTCAGGAACACCAGGTGACGCTGGAAACCCCCGGCTATCATCAGTACTGGTCATTCGCCGAGAAGAAGGGCTACAGCGGAACCGCCCTGTTCACCAGGACGGAACCTCTTTCCGTCGAATATGGGATCGGGCACGAGTTCGACGATGAAGGACGGGTCATCAGCGCCGAATTCGACGAGTTCTACGTGGTGACGGTCTATACTCCCAACAGCCAGGACCAACTGGCCCGGCTGGATCGACGGATGGAGTGGGATGATCACTTCCGCGAGCATGTCAAAACCCTTTCGGAGCACAAAGGCGTCATCATCTGCGGGGACCTGAACGTGGCCCATCAGGCGATCGACCTGAAGAACCCGAAAGCAAATGAACGGAATGCCGGCTACACGATCGAAGAGCGGGAGAAGTTCACCCAACTGCTGGAAGCGGGATTCATCGATACCTTCCGATATCTGTATCCCGATGTTACCGACGTCTATTCGTGGTGGTCCTATCGCTTCCAGAGCCGGTCCCGGAACACCGGGTGGAGAATCGACTACTGGCTGGTGAGCGAACGGCTGAAGGAGCGGGTGGTCGATTCGACGATCGCCACCGATGTGATGGGAAGCGACCACGCTCCGGTGATTCTCACCCTTCGCTAGCCGATCCGCAGAGGACCGTGAAGAAAAAAACCAGGCGTCCGAAGCCTGGATGAAGAAGAAAAAAGAGGCCCGGCAGCTACCTACTCTCCCACCTATTGGCAGTACCATCGGCGTGAGGGTGCTTAACTTCCGTGTTCGGGATGGGAACGGGTGTGTCCACCCTGCTG
>JAAZJI010000016.1 GCA_012800465.1 Spirochaetales bacterium | reverse complement strand
TGCGAACCTCTATATGGCGATGGAGCACGAGCTCGACATCATCCCGGTGATCAACAAGGTCGACCTGCCGTCGGCGAACATCGAGGAGTGTCTCCATCAGATCGACCACGACCTCGGGCTGGATCCCGACATGGCGGTGCAGGTCAGCGCGAAGACCGGCTTGGGACTGGACGAGCTGTTCGAAGCGATCGTCGACTACATCTCCCCGCCGAGCGGGGATCCCGACTCTCCCTTGGAGGCGCTGATCTTCGATTCCCACTACGATCCCTACCGCGGAGTGGTTGTCCACTGCCGGATCTTCGACGGGGAGCTGAAAGACGGTGATGAAGTCACGTTCATGCATACCGAAACCACCTATCGGGCGGAGGAGGTCGGGTTCTTCCAGCTCGGTCTCCACCGGCGGGAGAAGCTCTCCGCCGGGGACGTCGGGTATGTGATCACCGGGGTGAAGACGATCAGCGACGTGAGGGTCGGCGATACGATCACCTCGACGGACAATCCTGCGAAGCGGCCGCTTCCGGGGTTCAAGGATGTCAAGCCGGTGGTTTTCAGCTCGATCTATCCCGTCGATACGAACGACTATGAGGAGCTGGTCGATGCGCTCGACCGCCTGAAGCTGAACGACGCTTCCCTGGTGTATGAGAAGGACTCCTCGGCGGCGCTGGGCTTCGGCTTCAGGTGCGGGTTTCTGGGGATGCTCCACCTCGAGGTGGTCCAGGAGCGGATCGAACGGGAGTTCGGACTCTCCATCGTCTTCACCAGCCCCTCGGTCCAGTACCACGTCCACATGAAGGACGGGTCGACCCTCTCGATCGACAACCCCTTGGAATATCCCGACCCGATGAAAATCGACTACGCCGAGGAGCCCTATATCCAGGCGAACATCATCACCCCGGTCCAATACCTCGGACCGATCATCAGCCTGAGCATCGACCGCAGAGGAACCCAGGTGGGAATGAACTACTTGGACGAGAAGCGGGTCGAGCTGATCTACGAGATGCCGCTTTCCGAAGTCCTCTTCGAGTTCTACGACCGTCTCAAGTCCGTCAGCCGCGGCTACGCCTCCTTCGACTACGATGTCATCGGATATCGGCGGACCGACCTGGTCCGCCTGGATATCCTGGTGAACGGGGAGCCGGTGGATGCGCTCAGCCAGCTCGTCTTCCGCGGCAACAGCCAAAAGCGGGGAAGGATGGTCTGCGAACGTCTCCGCAAGGAGATTCCCCGGCAGCAATTTAAAATCGCCATCCAGGCGGCGATCGGTGGTACAATCATCAGCAGGGAGACGATCAGCGCGTTCCGGAAGGACGTGACGGCGAAGTGCTACGGCGGCGACATCTCCCGGAAGCGCAAGCTGCTGGAGAAGCAGAAGGAAGGCAAGAAGCGGATGAAGATGGTCGGAAACGTCGAGATCCCTCAGTCGGCGTTCCTTGCCGTGTTGAAAAGCGATGAGGATTCCAAGTGAGGAAGGGGAGGAGCCATGATACACGTTCAGAGGATCGCTGAAACTCCAAAAGGGGAGGATCTCTTCAGGATAACCTTGGAATCGGGGCCATACACCGTCCGGATTCTCAACCTCGGGGCGACGATCCAGTCCCTGATCGCTCCCGACCGGGACGGAAGGAAGCTGGACGTCGTCCTTGGGTTCGAAAACCCGTTCGAATACCTCGGACATCCGGCATATTTCGGGCAGGTCGTCGGCCGCTTCGCCAACCGGATCAAGGGGGCGACCTTCACCCTCGATGACAAAACGTACCGTCTTGACGCCAACGATGGAACGAACTCCCTGCACAGCGGCTCCTCGAACTGGGGTTGGCGGCTCTGGGCGATCGAGCCCTTCGAATGGGAAGGAAACCCGGGTGTCGTCCTTTCGATCACCTCCCAGTCGGGCGAAGGGGGGTTTCCCGGCAGCGTGACCGCGACGGTAAGCTATCTGCTTGACGGAAATAGCGGCCAGCTGCGGATCGAGTATGAGGCGACGGCGAGCGAAGCGACCCCGATGAACCTCACGAACCACAGCTACTTCAACCTCGCAGGCGCCGGCAGCGGCACGATCCTGAACCATGAGGTCGAGCTGCTTTGCGACCGGTATGTCGAAGTCGATGATCAAGCGATTCCCTCGGGCAGGGTTCTCAGCGTTGAAAACACTCCTTTTGATTTCAGAAGACCCAAAGCGGTCGGTTTGGAGATCGAAGAAGCGGGCGGATACGATCACTGCTTCGTGTTGAGTGATGAGCGGGAGGCGCTCAGACCGGCGGCGAGGGTGTATGATCCGGGTAGCGGTCGGATGATGGAGATCTTCACCACGCTGCCGTCCCTGCAGTTCTATACGAGCAACTTCCTTGATGGAGGTACGGTCGGCAAGGGGGGCGTGCCCTATCAAAAACATGCAGGCATGTGTTTCGAGACGCAGTATTATCCCGATTCACCCAACAACGCGCACTTCCCCAATGCGATTTTCGGCCCCGACAGGCCGTATCGCCATACGACGGTATTCGCTTTTTCGACAAAGTGAGAGCGGAATGAAAGAAGTCAAGATCATCGGAATCACCGGAGGATCGGGTTCGGGGAAATCGACGATCGTACGGAAGATCGGCGAGGTCTGTTCCGACTTCGTCTTCATTCCCCAGGACAACTACTACAGATCCGCCTCCTTCATCTCCAACGAGAACATCACGGCGTTCAATTTCGACCATCCCGATGCGTTCGACATGGAACTGCTCCATAAACACCTCTCCGACTTGAAGGCGTATGTTCCCATCAAGATGCCTTTATATGATTTCGTGAACCACCGCAGGCGGGAGGAGACGGTGCACGTCGACCCCCGGCCGCTGGTGATCATCGAAGGGCTGATGGTCCTTCACGACCCGGAGATCCGGAATCTCCTGGATCTGAAGCTGTATGTGGACACCCCGGACGACATCCGCTTCATCCGCCGCCTGAAGCGGGACATCTCCGAGCGCGGACGGACCCTGGAGAGCGTGTGCGCCCAGTATCTGGAGGTCGTCCGGCCGGGCCACTTCAACTTCATCGAACCGACGAAGGTCTACGCCGACCTGATCATCCCCGAAGGGGGGTACAACGAAAGCGCCTTGAGCGTGCTGATCCCGTTCGTCCGGGGAATCACGAACGCCGGCGATGACGCGTGAACTCGTCTTTGATCGCCTTGAACGACCACTCTTCGGGCACCGGGTCATCCCCGCCGAGGAACCATCGCGAGCAGCGGAGGATCCGGGCGACCCCCATGATCGTCCCTTTCACGATCCCATGGCGCAGCACCGCTTCGACCATGTAGGTGGAACAGCTCGGGTGATAGATGCAGGAGGAGCCGAAGAACGGGGAGAGCAATCCTTTGTAGAGATGGACGGGGATGAGGAAGAGCTGGCGGAGAAAACGCTTCATGGACCGTATTGTATGCAAGGCGAGGGGATTTGACTAGCCGAGCGAAAATGGGTACAGTAGGGGTGTTGAATCGAAGTTTGGATTGGAGGAGAAGCATATGGCAGGAAGCGTATCGAAGAACGCCCGGCGCGAAGGCACCAAGGTGATGACCAGCCGCTGGGGCGGGACGATCAAGATGAAATCGGTATTTGAAAACGGAAAGCTGCGGCATATGGCATACTGCGAGAAATCCGGTAATACCGCCCGCAAGCCGAAAGATCTGATGTAATTCATATGTAGAGATTGAAAGAAACCCGTAGAAACCCCTCTATGGGTTTTTTATTATTCAACCTCTGCCGATCCGCCGGAACTTCCCATGACGGATGCGAGTTTACCCGTTTTTTGGATGATGAAAGAGAGATTTATGGGGACTTCGTTCCACAAAAAGTGATGATTACGGTATCGCACTTCAATTTGGTGTGGTATAGTTACAGTACGCATTTATGCAACGACATGCAAATTCAAGAGGAGGAAAACCGTGAAACGTTTTTCAAGCACAATTTTGACGGCTTTGCTGGTCACATTCTTGGCATTCTCGCTCGCGAGCTGTGCGACAGCCCGCGTCGAGCCAATTCCTCCAGCAGCGATTGAGCCCGTCCCGGCTCCGGCTCCGCCAGTACCGGAACCAGTACCGGAACCTGTACCTGAACCTGTTGCAGAGGTACCGGAAGTGGTCGAGCCCGTCATGCCGCCCGTGGCGGTTGAACCGGTTCCCGAGGTAGTCGTTCCCGTCGTCGAGGAGCTCGTCTATCCTTATGGAGTCAGTCCAATCGTCAAGAACGCTGACGGAAATGAAGTGTTCGATCTTGTCATCCTTCACACCAACGATGTGAAGGGCAATATCTATGCCGAGAACGGCGGAGTCGGAATCGCCAAGCTCTCCACCGCCCTGAAGGCCGGCCGCGAGCTTACCGACAACTGGTTGCTGCTCAACACCGGAGATGTCGGCGAGATTCCCGCCGAAGCGGCTCTCACCGCGGCGTGGGTCGTCGACGAGCTGGGCTATGATGCGTATCTGCCGCAGACGGTCCAGATCGAGCTCGGGCTCGAAGGAACCAAGAAGGCGCTTCCTCTCGCCGCGAACGTGCTGGATGCGGAAGAGTACCTCCTCTTCCAGCCCTATCAGGTCTATGATTTCAACGGGTTCACCGTCGGAGTCGTCGGCATCGTGGCGCCGAAACCGGTACGCGGTGTAAGCTTTGACGCCGACGTCATCCTCGACAACGCCCAGTGGGCCGTCGACATCGCCCGCGATTACGTGGACTACCTCGTCGTCCTCACCGATCTCGGTGAAGGCGTGTTCAGCTCCTCCGACCTGGCCGAGAACCTTCGGGGCATCGACCTGATCGTCGATGGCGCCGGTCCGGAGACCGCGAAGATCGTCAACGACACCCTCATCGTCCGTGCCGAAGAGCAGTTGCGCTCGATCGGCGGCGTGGTGGTCAGCGTCGACCGCGGCCGCGTCATAGGCGTCCTGCCGCTCGTCCTGCCCGCCGAGGATCTGGCCGTTCCCTATCTGAGCCCCCTTGCCGCGCAGTATGAAGCGTTCGCCAATGCGCTGGGCTATACCCTGATGGTCACGCTCCCTGAAGATCCGGCGATCGTGGAACGGATCGGAGCGACTCCCGAGAAGGTCGCGGTCGTCGTGCCCGAACCGGTGGTCGTGCCCGAACCGGTGGTCGTGGTCGAAGAGAAGCCGGTTCCGGCTCCACCTCCGGCTCCCGTCCCGGTTCCCGCTCCCGTCGTGGAGGAAG
>JAAZJI010000165.1 GCA_012800465.1 Spirochaetales bacterium | reverse complement strand
TCGGCGGTTCTCGCCGTCGAGCTGATCGAGCACGGCGATCTTCTTCGCGCCGCCGAAACGGCGACCTATTGGGCCGGAGTCAACGCCCGGCAGATCCGGCCCGGAACGATTCATTGAGGAGCGACATCACCGGCAACCTCGGTTCCCGCTCTTTTATCGTCCTGATGAACCAAGATACCCATTCTCATCCGATTCGTCGTCTCAACCACGGGAGCAACTCTTTGCCGTCGTAGTTGCCGTATTCGCTAACCTGCTCGTGAAGGAATTCCTTGAACGGATCCAACAACGAACCTCTATTCCTTCATATATTCTTGTGTTCTACGAACCCGTTCTTCAGGTACTTTCGAATCGTAGGCCGGTACAAATTGGTTTCTCTACTTGTGTTACCATAACGTAATTGCCACTCCTACTCATGGTATCTCCTTGGAACTTTTATGTTTGATTTTTATTCCAAGGAGTTCGGGTAGGGGTGGCAAATTTCAATCCGTTGCCAACCGGCAACATGTAACCCGGCACTATGTGGTAACTTTTGACCCGGCGCCGACATTGCGGTGTTTATGGATTGTCGGTGATTTCCACCTTCTTTGGCGGTACCGGATAGTGCCATGTTGGGCGAATGAGGCCCGCTTTCGCGGGCCTCGGATTCGTTTGCGTTTGCATCAACTCAACAGTGATGGAAGGAACAGCGTGATCTGGGGAACGAACGTCACAAACAGCAAGGCGATGACCATCACCAGATAGAACGGCACGATCGCCTTGGTCGCCTGTTCGATCGACACCCTCCCGATCGAGCACCCGACCAAGAGCGCCGACCCCACCGGAGGAGTGGTCAGCCCGATCGCCAGGTTGAGGATCAGCATGATCCCGAACTGGACCGGATCCATCCCAAGGTAGTCCACCACCACCGGATAGAGGATCGGCGTGGTGATGATGATCAGGGGGGCCATGTCCATGATCGTCCCCAATATCAACAGCATCAGGTTGATCAGGAGCAGGAGCGCCACCCGGTTGGTCGTTACCGTGAGCAGCGCATTGGTGACCATCTGCGGAATCCTCAAGTACGCCATCAGATACCCGAAGGAGGACGCGGCGGCGATCAGGCTCATCACCATCGCAAGCGTCCGAAGCACGTTGTTCAGAATCGAGCCCATCTGGCGGATCGGAATCTCCCGGTAGACGAAGAACGTGATGATGAACGCGTACACCGTCGCCACGGCGGCGCTTTCCGTCGCCGTGAAGATCCCGCTGATGACCCCTCCGATGATGATGATGATCGTCATCAGACCGAAGAACGCATCGAGTGCGACCTTCACGATCTCCTTGAACGCCATCCGCTCCATCTTCGGATAGTTCCGCTTCACCGAGATGATCGCCGTCGGGATCATCAGCAGGATACCGAGGCCGATTCCGGGAACGATCCCTCCGAGGAACAGCTTTCCGACCGAGACCCCGCCGCCTGCCGCCATCGCGAAGATGATCAGGTTGTGGCTGGGGGGGATGATCAGGCTCTCCAGGCTGCTGGTGACGGTCACCGCCACCGAGAAGTCCGTATCGTATCCGTCCTTGACCATCATCGGGATCAGCATCGCCCCGATCGAGGAGACGTCGGCGACCGCCGATCCGCTGATCCCGCCGAAGAGCATCGAAGCGATGATGTTCACCTGGGCCAGCCCTCCGCGGATCTGTCCCACCAGCGCGTTGGAGAAGTGGACCAGGCGCCGACTGATTCCCCCCTGGCTCATGATCTCACCGCTTAGGATGAAGAAGGGGATCGCAAGAAGGCTGAAGGAGTGCACCCCGCTGACGAGGCGCTGGACGATCGACATCAGAGGAATCTTCAGATAGGTCGCCGTGATGATCGAGGAGAGGAAGAGCGAGAAGGTGATCGGGAACTTGAAGACCAGCAGCGCGACGAAGGAGCCGAGCAGGATGAATGAACCGGTACTCATACCTCACCTCCTTTCCTGAAGCTCCGCACACCATCGACGAGATGGATGGCCGCATACAGGATGATGAACACCCCGGCGATCGGGAGCACGGCGTAGTTGACCATGTTGGGTAGCTGGGTCGCGGGCAGACGCGAGCGCATTCCGTGAACCGAGAGCTTCCAGCCGTTCACCATCACCACCATCCCGATGAACATGACCAACAGCTGCTTCAGCACATCCAGGATGAAGAAGAACCGCTTTCCCAGAACCTTGGGGAGGATCGAGATGCTGATGTGCAGATTCTCCCGCACCCCGAGGGCCATGGCGATGAACGTGAACCAGATGACGATGACGAGGGAAATCTCCTCCGCCCAGCGGATGCCGGACTTGAAGCCGTAGCGGAGCACCACGTTGGTGAAGACCACGACGACCATCACCAACAACCCCACCATCGCCAACCTGAGCACCCACTTGAACACGGAGTCGAGGATACTCTTGAACCTATCCACAGGGATACCTCCAAATACACAAATACATATATGGTGGGTGCGAGTACAAGGCTCACACCCACAGTGAATACATTGACTGAAGAGAAGAATCGTCAGCGAACGGCCTTGATCTTCTCCACCCATTCGCGCTGGGCGTCGCTGAGCATCGACTGATACAGCGGGGCCATCGCGGCGGCGAATTCGGCCTGGTCCTTGATCCTGTTGATCTGCGACCCGGCTGCGCGAACCTTCGCTTCGCTCTTCTTCTCGTACTCTGCCCAAGAGTCGACCTGGATCTTCTGGCTTTCACGAGCGGCCCGCTTGATGATCGCCTGATCCTCCTTGGAGAGCTTGTCCATCGTGATCTTGCTCGCGACGATCATCTCGGGGACACGGGTGTGCTCATCAAGGGAGTAGTACTTCGCCACCTCGTAGTGGCTGGAGGTGTCGTAGGACGGCCAGTTGTTCTCGGCTCCGTCGATGACTCCCGTCTGCAGGGCGCTGTAGACGTCGCCATAGGCCATCGGGGTCGGCACCGCGCCGAGGCTCTTGACCAGACCCATCATCAGGGCGGACTCCTGGACGCGGATCTTCATGCCGCGCAGGTCGTCCACGGTGTAGATCGGCTTTTTCGTGTTGTAGAAGGAGCGGGCGCCGCTGTCGTAGTATACCAGACCCACGAAGCCCTTCTCCTCCATCGAGTTGAGGAAGAAGTCGCCGATCTCGCCGTTGAGCACCTTCCACATGTGGTCGGCATCCCGATAGAGATACGGCATCTGCAGCGCGTTGAGCAGCGGCTGGAAGTCGGAAAGCGGGCTGATCGAGACCCGGGTGAAATCGATTCCACCGAACTGTACCTGCTCGATCGCGCTCTTCTCGTCTCCGAGCTGCCCCTGAGGATACACCTCGACCTTGATCCGGCCATCGGAGTACAGCTCGACGAGACGGGCGAACTCCTCATCCCCGAGAACCGTCGGATACCCGATCGGCTGGTTGT
>JAAZJI010000164.1 GCA_012800465.1 Spirochaetales bacterium | reverse complement strand
GCCCAGACGACGATCATGATGATCCTCATCGGAGCGGTCGCGATCGCCATCACCTATGTCTTCCATAAGAAAGGAGCCCTTCAATGACCGGACGGGAAGAACGATATGCCAAGATTCTCTCGGAGATGATCCGGGTGGAGACGATCAGCGAACCGGGCGTGGTCCATGAAGCGAAGTTCATCAAGAGCGAGGAGGTCCTCGCAAGACTCTTTCCCAAAGTGTTTTCCACCTTCGAGCGGCTTCCCGTCGAGCATGGGCTCCTCTTGCGCCTCAAAGGAAGGACCGACGGGGAGGCGGTGCTGCTCATGAGCCACCAGGACGTGGTCTCCGCCGAAGGGGAGTGGAAGCATCCCCCCTTCAGCGGCGAAATCGCCGAAGGGAAGGTCTGGGGCCGGGGAACCGTCGACACCAAGGGCGCGCTAATGTGCATCCTCCAGGCCGCCGAGGAGCTGCTCGAGGAACGATATACCCCCGAAGTCGATTTCTACATCGCCTCTTCGTGGAACGAGGAGGTCACCGGAACGGGGGCCGTGAACACGGCGAAATACCTGCACGACCATGGCGTCCGCCTCCAGCTGCTGATGGATGAGGGAGGGATGGTGGTCGAAGAGCCGGTGAAAGGGATCAAGGGCCGCTTCGCGATGATCGGAACGGTCGAAAAAGGGTATGGGGACATCGTCGCCATCGCCCACGGAAAGGGCGGACACGCCTCCGCCCCGCCGAAGAACTCCCCCCTGGCCCGGCTCGCCGCCTTCGTCCATGAGATCGAGACGAACGACCCCAACACCGCCGAGCTCAGCCCGACCCTGCTGGAGATGTTCCGTCGGATGGGAAGCAAGGCGGATGGAGCTCTCGGCTTCGTGCTTCGGAACGCCCGGTTCCTGAAGCCCCTGCTCAGACGGATCCTGCCGAAAAGAAGCCCGGTTCTCGCGGCAATGATGAAGACGACGATGGCGTTCACGATGGCCGAGGGCTCGCTCGGGCGGAACGTCCTGCCGCAGGTCGCCAAGGTGAACATCAACACCCGCTTCATCCAGCACCAAGGGGTCGATAAGACGATGGAGCTCCTTTCCCCGATCGCAAAGAAGCATGAGATCGAGCTGAAGATCGAAGGCAACCGCAGTGACCTCCAGCTACCGGTGGATTTCACCGGCAAGGCGTTCAGGACCGTTGAAGAGACCGTCAAGGAGCTCTTCCCCGACGTCGTGCCGACTCCCTATGTGATGACCGGCGGAACGGATGCCTACCACTACCGCATCGTGACGGACGACGCGATCCGGTTCGCTCCGCTGCAGATCGATAATCAGCAATACGCTTCGATCCACGCCGCCGATGAGAACATCGACGTGGCGGTTCTGCCGCCGGCGGTCGATTTCTATAAAGCGATCATAAAGAAGATGAGATAACATCAAGAATGTGGTAGAATGCACGCCATGGACATGAGCCCGACACCCTATGTGCCGATCGACCTTCCTTCCCTCGCGAAGAGGGTCAATCCCACGCTTGCGAAGATCATTCCCCGCTTCATGTACCGAAGACTGGAACGGCTGCTCCACATCAAGGAGGTCAACGAGTTCCTCGAAGCCCATCACGATGATGACACCCGGACCTTTCTCGACGCGGTGGTCTCGTATCTCGACCTGCAGATCGTCATGGAAGGCCGGGGGATGGAAGCCCTGCACGCCCTTGAAGGGGAACGGGCGGTCTTCGCATCCAACCACCCCTATGGAGGACCGGAAGCGATCGTTCTGTTCTCCATCGTCCATCGGCTCTTTCCGGATGCCAAACTGGTGGCTCAATCCTTCCTGAAGTTCATCAAGCCGATCGAGACGGCGTGCGTCTTCAACAAGAAGGAAGTGCGGACCCTTCTGGAAGCGTCGAACAACCGCAACAGCCTGATCTTCTACCCGGCCGGATACTGCTCGCGGGTTCTATCCAACGGCGAGGTCTTCGACTACGGATGGCAACCTTCGTTCGTCCGGATCGCCCGGAAGAACCGGATGCCGATCCTCGTCATCTACACCGACGGCGAGCTGAGCAGGAAGGTCCATCGCTGGACCCGGCTGCGGAAGCTGCTACGGATCAAGCTTTCGATCGAGTCGATCTTCCTGGTCGACGAGATGTTCAAGCTGAAAGGAAAGACCCTCCGGATGGTCGTCGGCTCCACGATCACCCCGGAGATGATCGACGAAGCGAAGATGAGCGACCGGCTCTTCGCCGACAAATTGCGCCAATACTGCTACGAGCTGCGCAAGGATCCCCTGCTCGTCTTCGATCCGAAGATCGATTCCTCGCTTCCCCAGCTCTAGGAACAAACACTTTAGTTAGGGATAATAACTAACAGGATACTCGATCTGTTCATCCATATATTCCGGATTATAACATCTTTAGATGTAACTATTTAATATAGTTAGGAGCGCTAATTATCATGGCTATGCATTCCCCTAACCGCATCGAGGGCTTCCCGGATCGTTCGGACTTCATGCTGGATCAGAGAAGATTGTTTGGATGCCTTACGAACCAGGGACCGGGCAAATCCGAGCTCTTTCGCCGTCTTCTCCCGCCGCTGCATGAACCCGACCGGACGGATCTCCCCGGAGAGACTCAGCTCGCCGAAGCTCACCAGATCCTTCGGCAGGCTCGTCCGGGTCAGCGCCGAGTACAGGGCGAGGGCGAGAGCCAGTTCAACGGCGACCTCCCCGACCTTCATCCCTCCGCCGACGTTCACATAGATGTCCTGATCGTTGAAGCGAAGGCCGGCGTGCCGTTCCAGCACCGCCGCGACCCGGGTGACCCGGGCGTTGTCGATCCGGTCGGAGTAGATCCTGCTGAATCCGCTTTTAGCGGGGATCGTGAGAGCCTGGACCTCCACCAGGAAGGATCGGGTCCCCTCCGCCACCGCAGTGTAGGCGACCCCCGGAGGCAGGGGCCCGTCCGCCCGGTCGGAGAGGAAGAAGGAAGCGGGATTGGCCACCGGATGGAGACCTTTCTCATCCATCGAGAAGAGCCCGATCTCATCGACGCTTCCAAACCGGTTTTTCGCCGCCCGGATGAGCCGGATCCCCGAGGGCAGCTGATCGAAATACAGGACCGTGTCGACGAGGTGTTCGATGACCTTGGGCCCGGCGATCGTCCCCTCCTTGGTGACGTGGGCGACGAGGAAGAGGCTGATCCCCAGCCGCTTCGCCAAACTGACCAGCGCGTTGGAGCAGTGTCTGATCTGGTTCACCGATCCCGCCGGTGACGGCAGGGTTTCGCTACTGAGCGTTTGGAGCGAATCTATCACCACCAGTGTGGCTTTTGAACTTGGTAGCACCTTTTCCAATACTTCCAGCCGGGTATCACAGAAGATATTGATCTTGCTCAGGTGCAAGCCGAGGCGCTGGGCCCGCATCTTCACCTGCGAGGGTGATTCCTCTCCGCTCACATAGAGCACCTTGGAGATTTTCCGGGCGCTTTGCAGGAGCTGGAGCATCAGCGTGGATTTGCCGATCCCCGGCTCCCCGCCGATCAGCACCGAGGAGCCTTTCATCACTCCCCCGCCGAGAACCCGATCCAATTCGCTGATTCCGCTGGAGTAGCGGAATTGGGGATCGACTACGACATCCTCCAGGCTGACCGGTTCTTCATCCGTGCTGAGCGGTCGTGCCCCCTTCGTGGGGGCGATGACGAGCTCCTCTTCAAAACTGTTCCACGAGCCGCAATCGGGGCAACGCCCGAGCCACTTCGCCTCGATCCTGCCGCAGGTCGAGCACACGAATTGCACTTCACCGCTTCGTTTCGCCAAGATGGCCTCCTTCAGAAGGAGAGAAGGTGGACGTCGAAGACCAGGTAGGAGTTCGGAGGAATGATCCCCGGATACCCCATCTCCCCGTAGCCGAGCTCCGGCGGGATGATCAGGGTTCGCTCTTCGCCCGGGCTCATCGTCACGAGCGCCTCGTTCCACCCCTCGATCACCTCCCCGACCCGGAACTCCGTCGGCTCGCCCCGCCGGAGCGAGGAATCGAAGATCCGACCGTCCGGCAGGGAACCCTGGTAATGGACCTTCACCCGGGTGCCCATCTTCGGAAAGCGCTTCCCGTCCCCTTTCTTCTTCACTACATACCTCAGGCCCGTTTTCGTGGAAATCGCTTCAGGATAGCGGTTCTTCAGCTCGGTCTCCACCTTCGTTCGAGCCTCTTCGGCCGCTTTTTTTTGTTTGTTCTCCGCTTCAACTACATATGCCATGAAGGATTGCCTTGTAACCTGAAAAGCTTCCGCATCACTGCCGACCCGAACGATTTCAACCTTCCCGATCGTATCTCCCTGGGCGATCGAATCGACGACCTTCTGTCCCTCGACGACGTGACCGAAGACCGAGTGCTTGCCATCGAGCCAAGGTGTCTCCACATGGGTGATGAAGAACTGGCTTCCGTTCGTTCCGGGTCCGCTGTTCGCCATCGAGAGGATTCCCGCCCGGTCGTGCTTCAGGGATGGGTCGAATTCATCACCGAACTTGTACCCCGGACCACCGGTTCCCGTTCCGAGCGGACATCCGCCCTGGATCATGAAGTTCGCGATCACCCGGTGGAACTTCAATCCGTCATAGAAGGGCTTGTCCTTGTTCAGGGCACCTTCGGCGAGACCGACGAAGTTCGCGACGGTCATCGGGGTCTTCTTATATTCAAGGGCGAGCAGAATATCGCCCTTGCTCGTATGCATGACGGCATAGAGGCCGTCCTTCAGGGTGTTCATATCCATGAAAACCTTCCTTAAAACAGATGCTCATCCGGAACGAGTATCTGATAGATCCGCTCCAGCTCTTCCGTACTGGAAAACGGAATCTCGATCCGGCCTTTTTTGATCGTGCCCTTGATTTCGACCTGGGTGCCGAGGGCCATCAGAAAGCTTTCCTCGGCGGCAAGGATCTCCAGGCTCTTCTCCTCTTCCTTCCTGACGCGCTTCTTCTTCTGATGCGCCACTCGCCTACCCTGGTTGAAACGGGAGGCCATCTCTTCAGTGGCCCGAACCGATAAATCCCGCTCTAGCAGGGTTTTATAGAGAATCTCCCGATCGGCGGGGTTCACGACCGAGAGGATCGCCCGGGCGTGGCCGGCTGTGAACCTGCCCTTCAGGAGCTCATCCTGCATCACCGGACTGAGCTGAAGCAACCGGATGCTGTTGCTGATCGTCGACCGGTTCTTGCCGACCCTCCGGGCAAGCTCCTCCTGGGTGATGCCGGCTTCCTGGATCAGATAGGCGTACGCCTGCGCCTCCTCGATCGGATTGAGGGATTCCCTCTGGATGTTCTCGATCAGGGAGATCTCAAGCCTCTGCATCTGCGTCACGTCCTTCACCAGCACGGGAATGGTCTTCAGACCGGCGATCTTCGATGCCCGGTACCGACGCTCGCCGGCGACGATCGAATACCGGTCCGGCCCGATCTCCTCGACCAGGATCGGCTGGAGCACCCCTTCCCTTCGGATCGATTGGGCAAGCTCTTCCAGGGAAGCGCCATCAAACTCCTTCCGCGGCTGGTTGGGGTTTGGCCGGACCGCATCAAGATCCACTTCCAACACCCGGTCGCCCTTCTCTTCCTTCTTGCTTGAGCTCAGGGCGTTGTCCAGCACCGAATCATAGGAGAAATCCTGCATCAGGGAGCCGATGCCCTTGCCCAATCCGATTTTTCGTTTACTTTCCACGTTTCATGACCTCCTTCGCCAAAGCCCGATACGCCTTCGCTCCGTTGCAGGAGCTGTCATACTGATTGATCGGCAGACCATGGCTGGGAGCCTCGGCCAGGCGGATATTCCTGGGAATCATCGTCTTGAACACCAGGTCGTCGAAATAGGAGACGATGTCGTCCACGACATCCCGGGACAACCGGGTCCGTTTGCTGTACATCGTGAAAAGGATTCCCAGCACTTCCAGCTCCGGATTCAAGGATTTCTTGATGTTTCCGATCGTATGCATCAAAAGCGTCAGGCCTTCCATCGCGAAGTATTCGCTTTGCATCGGAATGATGATCTCATTGGCCCAGACCATCGCGTTGATCGTCACAAGACCCAAGGATGGAGGACAATCGATTATGATGTACTCCCAATTTCCTTCAAGGGGCGAGAATGCGTCCCGGATGAAGTATTCGCGTCGATCCTGATTCACCAGTTCGATCGCAAGGCCCGCCATGTGTATGTTGCTGCCGATCGCATAGAGGTTCCTGACGGCGGTCTGCTGGATAACCTCGTCCAGCGTGGCGCTGCCGGCAAGGACTTCGTACACTCCGGGCTTGCGGCCGTCCAGGCCGACCCCGCTGGTGAGATTCCCTTGAGAATCGATGTCGATCAGCAAGGTCTTCTTGCCCATCTCGGCCAGTGAGGCGCCGAGGTTGATCGCCGAAGTGGTCTTCCCGACTCCTCCTTTCTGGTTCAAAAACAAGATGATCTTTGTCTTCATAGCTGATACTATACTCAAATGTCTCCAATCTGTCACCGCCTTGACCGTTATCTTTCAACACGGTATCTTTCTCTTACCCACAGGAGGTATCCCATGTTGGAAGATAAAGTCAGACAGGCGATTCAGGACATCCGTCCCGCGTTGCAGAATGACGGTGGAGATATCGAGTTCGTCAGCCTCGCAGGTAAGAACGTGACGGTCCGTCTCGTCGGAGCATGCGCCGGCTGTCCAATGTCGCAAATGACCCTCAAGGGTGGTGTGGAGCGCTACCTGCGGAACTTCGTCGATCCCCATCTCACCGTGGTCAATGAACCGTAGGCTTACGGCTCATCGTCTCAAAGAAGAAACGTTTCACGTGAAACATCGTGAGACGTTTTTTATGTTTCACGTGAAACATCTTAATCATCGATCGGCTATGCAGCCGATCTTTTCAGATAACCGATTGATTCCATATCTGCGCTTCTCCGGCTCACCGTCTCGCTTCCTCCGTACTCCCTAAAAACAGGGTGAATACGCTGTGTAAAATGTTTTGAAACAATTATGTTGTACACCATCTTGTTTCATGATATAGTGGTCCTGTAGCAAATGGATGGGGTAGGGGAGAGAGCGGGCTCCCGAAGCGGTTTCGACCGCCTGTGGATTTCGTAACGTTTATCCGATTTGTTTGTTTTTGTAGTACAGAGGATCTTCACTGGGGTGTAGTGGAGGCGAACGGAAAAGGGGTGCGTTTCACGTGAAACATCGGTTGGGTTCAGCACAGACTCATCATATCTCTCTGCCTCTTGATCGATTCAAGAGGTCCTTTCGTATGATTTTGCTTGGTTCCTTTCAAGATCTTTCCGGATCCGGCAAAACCCGCAAATAAACGCTTGATTTGATGGTTTTTAGCCCGATTTCTATGCATAGAAACAGAATCGTGTAGAGGTAGACCCTGTTTGTTGTACGTATATGTCGCTGTTAGCTATGCCCTCTTCACGTTTCCCGTTCTCCCGCTATTGTCAGGGAATCGCATCAGAAAAACCTCGCCGCTACACTCTTCCGGAAATAGATTTCCACCCTTTGAACGGATATCATGGAGACAATTCCCATCTTGGAGGTACCTCTCATGATGACAGACTCTTCCACGATCGCCCTTTTCTCCCTCGCCCTGGGCCTTAACGAATCATGGATCCTCACCGATCTGCGGTTTGAGCCCGACAAGCGGTCCGGAATGCAGGAACTGCTTATCGACATCGGATTCAAGCCGAAAGGCACCCATCCATGCCCGATGTGCGGAAAACCCGGTGTGGTGGATGAGGGTGAAGAGCGCATATGACGGCATCTGAACTTTTTCCAGTACCGCTGCCATATCCGAGCCAAGGTTCCTTCGGTCAGGTGCATCGAGCACGGAAAGAATCCGGTTCCGATACCCTGGGCCGCCGAGGGAAGGGGCTTCGCGCCATGGGGATAGCCTGAAGGATTGTGTCAAATACAACGACCGCGTCGCCCTGCTGAACGACGCGGTTGTTGTTTACTTGTGATATTATAAGGATTTATTCCTCATCCTCGACATCATCCGAGGAATCCGCCTCGTCGGGGGTCTCCACCTCCGCTTCATCATCCCGGTCGGTCGAGGCGATCGCCACGATCGAGTCCTCCTCCCACTTCATCCGGACGGTCCGGACGCCTCCGGCGTTCCTGCCCTGGACGGGAATCGTGTCGACGTGGATGCGGAGCGTCTGTCCCAGCAAGGTGACGCATACGACATCCTCCTCCTCGCTGACGCCGAGCACGCCGATGATCTCATCGTTCTTCCTCAGGCGGAGGATTCTTTGGCCCTGGGTGCCCCGGTTGTGAGGAACGAACGCATCGAACTCCACCCGCTTTCCCTGGCCGTTTGCGGTGATCACGAGGATGTGTTTTCCTTCCTCGACCTTCACCATGCCGGCGAGCTGGTCGTCTCCGACCAGACGGATGCCGCGCACCCCGCGGGTGGCCCGGCCCATCGCCCGGACCTGGTCGCTCTGGAAGCGGAGCGCCCGGGCGCCCTTGGTGATGAACATCACCTCGTCGCCATCCTCCACCAGCTCGCAGGAGAGCAGCTCGTCCCCCTCGTCCAGGACGATCGCCCAGATGCCCCGGGCCCGAGCGTTGACAAAGTTCTGCAACGAGACCCTCTTCGTCACCCCATAGCGGGTGGCCATCATCAGGTACCGCTCGTCGGTGAACTCCTTGAAGCAGATGATCGAGGTCACTTTCTCCTCGGTCTCGATCTGGATGAAGTTCTTGATCGAGACGCCTTTGGCGTATTTCCCCGCTTCGGGGATGTCGAAGACCTTGGTGTAGTACGCCTTGCCCAAGTTGGTCACGAACATGACGTAATCGTGGGTCGAGGCGACGAACATGTGGTCGATGAAATCGCCGTCCTGCAGCTTCGCGCTGCGGACTCCCATTCCCGCCCGTCCGCGTGCCTCGTACTCCTCGGTGGGCACCCGCTTGGCGAAGCCCTTGTTGGAGATCAGGACGACGACGTCCTCCTCCTTGATGAAGTCGGCCATCGTCGCCTGCCCGAGCTCCTCGACGGTGATCTCGGTCCGCCTCCTGTCCTTCGGCGCGAGGTTCTGCGGCAGCGCGTTGATCTCGGCCTGAACGACGCCCATCAGCTTCCCCTCATCGGAAAGCAGCTCGTTGTAGTAGGCGATCTTCGCTTCCAGGTCGGCAAGCTCTTCCAGGATCTTCGAGGATTCGAGGTGGCTGAGCCGTCCGAGGCGCATGTCGATGATCGCCTGGGCCTGGATCTCATCCAAGGCGAAGGTCGCGATCAGGCGCCGGCTCGCGACCGCGTTGTCCGGCGAGTCCTTGATGATCCGGATCACTTCGTCGATGTTCTCAAGTCCGATCTTCAGACCCCGAAGGATGTGGGCCCGCTCCCGGGCCTTGCGAAGGTCGTAGGTCGTCCGCCGCGTCACGACATCCTGACGGTGCTTCACATAGTAGTGGAGCATCTCCTTCAGTCCGAGGAGCTGAGGCCGGCCATCGACCAGAGCGAGGTTGTTGACGTTGAAGTTCGATTGCAGGGCGGTCCGCTGGAAGAGCTGGTTCAGGACGACCATCACTTCGGCGCCCATCTTCAGCTCGATGACGATCCGGATCCCGTTGCGGTCCGATTCGTCGCGGATCGTGCCGATCATCGGGATCGAACCGTCCTTGCGCAGGTCGTCGATCTTCTTCACCAGGTCCGCCTTGTTCACCTGATAGGGAATCTCCGTGAAGACGATGACATCCCCTCCGCGGGCGGTCTCCTCGATCTCGTACTTCCCGCGGGTGACGATCCGTCCCCGACCCGTTGAAAACGCGTCCACGATCCCCCGCATCCCGCAGATCACCCCACCCGAGGGGAAGTCCGGGCCCTTGATGTGCTCCATCAGCTCCAGGACCGTGATCTCGGGGTTTTCGATCAGGGCGTTTGCGGCGTCACAGATCTCCTGGAGGTTGTGCGGAGCCATGTTCGTCGCCATGCCGACGGCGATTCCGCTCGACCCGTTGGCCAGAAGGAAAGGGAACGCGCCGGGAAGGACGGAGGGCTCGGTCAGCGAATCGTCGTAGTTCGGCTTGAAGTCGACGGTCTCCTTCTGGATGTCGCTGAGCATCTCTTCGCCGATGCGGCTCATCTTCGCCTCGGTATAGCGCATCGCCGCGGCGGGATCGCCGTCGATCGATCCGAAGTTCCCCTGCGGACTTACCACCGGATAGCGCAGCGAGAAGTCCTGGGCGAGCCGGACCAGCGCGTCGTACACGGACGCGTCCCCGTGGGGGTGGTACTTTCCCAGGACGTCTCCGACGATCCTGGCGCTCTTCTTATAGGAGGAGCCGGCCCTCAGGCCCATCTCGTACATATCATAGAGGATCCGCCGATGGACCGGCTTCAGTCCATCGCGCACGTCGGGCAGGGCCCGGCTGACGATCACGCTCATCGCATAGTTGAGATAGCTGGTGCGCATCTCGCTGGCGACATCCACTCTGATCGTCCTGTTTTCCATCGTATCCACAATTCTATCCCTGTTCATACATCAAGATTGGAGACGTACACCGCATTCGCATCGATGAACGCCCGGCGTGGTTCGACCTCTTCGCCCATCAGCATCGAGAACACCCGGTCCGCTTCTTCGGCATCGCCGAGGGTCACCTGGCTGATCAGACGGGTCTCGGGATTCATCGTCGTCTCCCACAGCTGCTCGGGGTTCATCTCTCCGAGTCCCTTGTAGCGCTGGATGGAGGCCTTTGCCGCATCAGGACCGGCTTCTTCTAGAATCCTGATCCGAGCTTCTTCATCATACGCGTAGGAGACGGTTTTGCCGATCGTGATCTTATACAGCGGCGGCATCGCGAAATAGATGTATCCCGCCTCGATCAGCGGTCGCATGTAGCGGAAGAAGAACGTGAGCAGAAGGGTCCGGATGTGCGAACCGTCGACATCCGCGTCCGCCATGATGATCACCTTGTGATAACGGGCCTTGGTGATGTCGAACGTCACGTCGGCGTCGAGGTCCTCATCCTTTCCCATGTTGTTGTAGCGGGTGAGCCCCGCTCCGATCGTGCTGATCACCGGCTGGAGCTTGTCGTTGCCCAGAACGCGGTACTCCTGAGCTTTTTCGACGTTCAGCATCTTTCCCCAGAGCGGCAGGATCGCCTGGAAGCGCCGGTCGCGGCCCTGCTTGGCCGACCCGCCGGCGGAGTCGCCCTCGACGATGAACACCTCGCAGAGCGCCGGATCCTTTTCGGAGCAGTCCGCCAGCTTCCCCGGCAGGCCTCCTCCTTCGCTCTTCTTCCGGATCTGCTCCCGCGCCTTCCGGGCGGCGATCCGCCCCAGCGCGGCGTTGATGATCTTCCCCAGGATCAGTTCGGCGTGGGCGGGGAACTCGTCGAAGTAGTTGCCGAGCTTTTCATAGACGAGGGAGAAGACCACCCCGGTTACGGCGCTGTTGCCCAGCTTCATCTTCGTCTGGCCTTCGAACTGCGGCTCGGGAAGCTTGATCGACACGATCGCCGTCAGCCCTTCGGAGATGTCGCTCGGCTCGAGGCGGTCCTCGTAGCGCTTCAGAAGCTTCTGGTTCTTCTGCAGGTGGGCGTTGACCACCCGGGAAAGTCCGGTCCGGAACCCGGTCAGGTGCGTTCCACCCTCCTTCGTGTTGATGTTGTTCACGAAGGTCAGGACTTTCTCATCGTACTTGTCGTTGTACTGGAGAGCGATCTCGACCTTGATGTTGTCCCGTTCCCCTTCGATGGAGATCGGGACGTCGCCCAAGGTCCGCTTATATTCGTTAAGATAGCTTACGAACTCGATGATGCCCCCTTCCGAGTGGAAGGTCTGGGTTTTCGGCTCCTCAGGCCGGGTATCGGACACCGTTATCGTGATTCCCTTGTTCAAAAAGGAGAGTTCCCGGAACCGGGTCACGAGGGTTTCGTAGCTGAAGGAGTTCTCTTCCAGGATCGTGTAGTCCGGTGAGAACGTGACCTTCGTTCCGGTCTCGTCGGTATCGCCGATCCGCTGGACCTCGCCGGTGGGGTGGCCTTGGCTGTAGAGCTGGCGGAAGATCCCGCCATCCCGCTTCACGACCACCTCCATCCAGATGCTGAGGGCGTTCACGCATGCGACGCCGACGCCATGAAGCCCTCCGCTGACCTTGTAGGAGTTCTTGTCGAACTTCCCTCCGGCGTGGAGCTGCGTCATCGCGATCTCGAGCGAACTCTTCTTCTCGATCGGGTGGATCGCCACGGGGATTCCCCGGCCATTGTCCTCGACGGTACAGAACTGCCGTCCTTCCCCGTTCCGGGAAAGCGTCACGACGATCCGGTCGCAAAAACCTGCCATCGCTTCATCGATCGAGTTGTCCACAACCTCGTAGACGAGGTGGTGGAGACCGTCGATCCCCGTCGAACCGATATACATCCCCGGTCGTTTCCTGACCGCTTCAAGTCCTTTGAGAACCTGGATCGAAGAGGCGGAATACTGATCCGAAGGCTTTGCCGCACCCTTTTCTCCCACACCCGCGGAAAGGTCGGCATTCCCGGTGGAAATTCTCCCATCATTCATTGGTATGTCCTTATGCAATAATAAAAAATCTCAAAGATTCCATCCGATGAATTGTATCAGAAATAACAAAGCGTTGCAAGCGGACCCGGCAGTTTTTGACAAAATATATGTACTTTTACGACAATGAGTTACGTCCTTGAAGCATGAACGCTTGCACGGTCGTCCGCTCGGCGATAGAATAGGTGGTATGAACGACCACCAGACATCCTATTACGAGTTCTGGCTGGAGACGGCGAAACGGATACAGGAGACCCTTCCTCCCCAGGAGTTTTCCACCTGGTTCAGCCGGATCTCCTATCTCTCCTCCAAGAAAGGGGAGGTCACCCTCGCAGGTCCCAGCCAATTCGTCCTCGATACCGTGACGACCCGCTATCGATCGATCATCGCCAACACCCTCAGCGAACTCACCGGGGAGGAGATCGCCGTCGAGTTCGTCGTCTCCGACAAGGGAAGACGGTCCGTCCGGACGGAAGGAAGTGACGAGGTTTCCGAGGAGGTCCTCGCGGAGAAGAAGGCCGGCGACCGGGCGGATTTCATCTCGAAGCGGAAAAGCGAAGCGAATCTGAACCCCTCCTACGAGTTCGAATCCTTCGTCCTCGGCGACAACTCCGCGTTCGCGTACAACGCGAGCCTGGCGATCGCGAAGAACCCCGGCTCGAGCTACAACCCCTGTCTGATCTACGGCGACGTGGGCCTCGGGAAGACCCATCTCCTCAGCTCGATCGGAAACTATATCCTCGACCATACCCCCGAATGCAAGGTGATGTACGTCACCGCCGAGACGTTCACCAACGAGTTCATCGAGTCGATCGGAAGCCAGAGGACCCAGCAGTTCAAGAACAAGTTCCGGAACGTCGACGTGCTCCTGATCGATGACATCCACTTCCTCCAGGGGAAGGATTCCACCCAGGAGGAGCTCTTCCACACCTTCAACAACCTCTATGAAGCGAAGAAGCAGATGGTCTTCACCTGCGACCGTCCGATCAGCGAATTGAAGAACATCACCGACCGGCTTTCCTCCCGGTTCGAACGGGGATTGAATGTCGATCTCCAGCCGCCAAACTATGAAACGAGGGTCGCAATCCTCAAGAAGAAGCTCCAGGAACATGGCTCGACCCTTTCAGAGGATATCATCACATATATCGCTTTCAATGTCGCTACCAACGTCCGGGACCTCGAGTCCTCGCTGACGAAGCTCGTTGCCTACATGGATCTGATCGGAGAGGAGCTGACCTTCGAGAAGGCGAAGCAGCTGTTGGGAATCCTTCCGGCGATGGCCACCATCGCCCGGGACACCCTTTCCATCGGCGAGATCATCAAGACCGTCGGAGACTACTTCAACGTCTCGACGTTCGAGATGAAGGGGAAGAAGAAGAACAAGAGCCTGGTCCAACCCAGACAGATCGCGATGTACCTCGCCCGCCAGATCACCGACTTCTCGACGACGGAGATCGGGATGGAGTTCGGCGGTCGTGACCACACCACGGTGATGTACGCGAACAACCGGGTCGAATCGCTGATGAAAGGGGACGAGGCGTACGCGGCGACCGTCAACAAGCTCCGCCGTCAACTGACCTCGTCCTGACCTGTATATCCTGGGGATACCCTCTTGGGGGATTGTGGATTGCTTTACAAAGCTGTGGATAACCCGAAACTGCTTGTGGACAACGTGTGGATATCTTTCGGACCTATCCACAAGCTGGAAAAATTCAATCGTTTCTTTTACAATGAATTGTCTGAGTTATCCACAGTTTCCGTGCTATTATTACTATTATTACTGATTAATAATAAAATAGGAGTAACAAGATGAAGTTCATCTCGACAAAAGAAGCGATTCTTTCGGAAATCATATATACGGTGGATTTCACCACGCAGAAGAACAGCCTCGCGATCACCAGCAACGTATACCTTCAGACGTACGGAGACCGGTTGCTGATCAAGGCGACCGACGGCAAGGTGGGTTTCTCGACTTCGATCGTCGTGGATGTCCAGGAGGAGGGAAAGGCCCTCGTCTTCCAGGAGAAGCTGCTGGAGATCCTCCGGGTCCTTCCGGACGGGGATATCCAGTTCTCGCTGAAGGACGGATTCTTCACGATCGTGCCCGTCGGCCATGGAATCGACTTCAAGATCCGGATGATCGAAGCCGACCAGTTTCCCGCCCTCGAGACGGTCGAGGACGATCGCTTCTTCTCCATCGCCCAGAACTCCTTCCTCGAGATGAGCGAACAGGTGATCTTCGCCGTCAGCGACGACACCTCCCGATACTTCCTCTGCGGTGTCTACATCGAGCGGAGCGAAGGGGGAATCACGATGGTAGCGACCGACGGACGAAGGCTCTCGATCGTCGAGCGGGTCTTCGAGGAGCAGCTGCCCTCCTTCGCACCGATCATCGTCCTGCCGAAGTTCTTCCAGATTCTTCGCAAGATCGGCACCGGGGAAGGAACGGTCGAGCTGGCGATCACCGAGTCGATCCTCTTCGCCAGGATCGGAGGACGGACCTTCTACATCACCCTGATCAGGGAGCAGTATCCGAACTTCCGTCGGGTCATTCCCGAGCAGCAGAGCTACCGATGCACGATGAAGATCCGGGACATGGAGGATGCTCTCAGACGGGTCGCTATCCTCATCGAGTCAAAGGCGAAACGATTGTTCCTGGACATCAGCGAAGGCGGCGTCCTCCTGACGAGCGACGTCAGCGAAAGCGGGGAGGCGAAGGAGATCGTCCCCTGCCGGTATGAGGGTCCGGACTGCAAGATCTCCCTGAACTACACCTATCTTCTCACCCCGCTGAGGGTGATGGAGGGGGAGTACTTCTCGATCAGCTTCACCGAGGCGAACCGGTCGATGACGGTGAAACCCGAAAGCGGGCGGGACTACATGCATGTCATCATGCCGATGCAGCTCAATCCCTGATGCGCTTCTGTACGATCAGGACGAATCGATTCAGGAATCTCAAGGAGGAAGCCCTGGAAGTCGACGCTTCCAAGGTTCTTCTCATCGGTCCCAACGGACAGGGAAAGACGAACCTGCTCGAAGCGCTGTACACCCTCTGCTACGGATCCTCCTTCCGGACGACCCGGATCCAGGAGCTGGCGACTCACGGATGCAGGGATTTTCGGATCGAAGGGACATACCGGGACGAACGGGATCTCCTTCATACCCTGGTCCTCACCTTCAAGGAGAACAAGCGGATCATCACCCTGGACGGAACGGTGGTCCGGGACCGCAAGGAGCTGATCTACAACATCCCGACGATCGTCTTCAGCCACGATGACATTCTGTTCGTCAAAGGGGAGCCGGAATATCGGCGAAAGTTCTTCGACCAGACGATGAGCATGTACGATCCGCTCTTCTTCGACGACCAGCGCCGCTATCGCCAGATCCTGAGGCAGCGGAACCAGGCGATCAAGGATGAGCGGTACTCCCTGCTGCCGATCTACGACCGTCAACTCGCCCGCCATGGAATCGCGATCCAGCAACAGCGGGTCCGTTCCGTCTACGAATTTCTCCGGATCTTTCCTAAAATCTATCAGGAGGTCGCCCAAAGCGACTCTCTTCTGGATATCGAGTATCGTCCCTCCTGGGAGGAGTGCGCAACCGAGGAGGAGGTCGTCCACCACCTCGAAGAGCACCGCGGACGGGACATCAAGCTCCAGACGACGACGAGCGGAGTCCATCGCGACCGGTTCCTGATCGTCGAGGGCGGCCACCCGTTCGCGACCGGGGGATCGACCGGACAGCTGCGCCTGGCCTCCCTGGCCCTGCGGGTCGCCCAGATGGCGTACTTCACCGCCAAGACGGGCAAGGAGACGGTCATTCTCGTCGACGACGTCCTCCTGGAGCTGGACATTCCGAAGCGGCAGCGGTTTCTCACCCTGCTTTCCGGCTACAGCCAGGGGTTCTTCACCTTCCTGCCGGAAGAACGGTATGCGGACTCCTTTGAAACCTCCGACCGGAAGGTGTATCATGTCGATGAAGGAGGGTTCACCCTTGGCCCGTGACAAGAAACCCCGCCTCGGAAAGGGCGAAGACCCCCTGCTTGGCAAGGATGTCCTGGACACCCTCCTCAGGACGCTCGAGATCGATCTTAAGGAGCCGCGATACGGCCTCTCCGCAAGCTGGGAGGAGATCGTCGGGCCGGAGATCTCTCCGCATGTGAAGGTGGTGGACATCCGGCATGGTTCGCTGGTGCTCCGGGCGGATCATCCCTCATGGGCGAACCTTGTGCTGCTGCAAAAGAAGCGGATCGTCAAGGCGGTTCGAGACCGGTATCCGAGCCTCGGGATCAGGACCCTCCATGTGCTCGGCGCTTGACGGAAGACCGCCTGCCCGATATACTGCACCACTTGGGGGAGTGTCCCCCCGCCTGATCCGAATATTCCGCGTTATGCGATGTTAATTGGAGAATTCCCATGAGTTACAAAGGTAAGAGAACCTACCAGCCCAGCCGGGTGAAACGAAACAGAAAGTTCGGGTTCCGCGCTCGTATGGCCACGAAGGGAGGAAGACTCATCCTCGCCCGCCGCCGAGCGAAAGGTCGCCACAAGCTTTCCGTCGCAGATGAGAAAAAGCCTTTCTAAGAGTGAAATCGTAAGACGTAGATCGGAGATCGATCGGATCTTCAAGACCGGCAGGAAGACATCAAGCCGGGGCATGAGCCTGATTGTGACGACCAACGACCTTCCGTTCAGTCGGATCGTGGTCATTCCCACTCGCAAGTATGGCTCGGCGGTGGAGCGCAACAGGATTCGTCGGCAGATCAGGGAGATCTGGCGCACTGAAAAGGATCGATTCCTTCCGGGCTACGATTTTGCGTTCGTCGTATACCCAGGAAGAAATGTAGACCATGCTTTTCAAAGGCGACACGTGCTCACCCTGTGCAGGCAAGCAGGGGTGATGGACCTTCACCGATCTCCTTAAAGTCTACCTATTCCTGAACAACACCTTTTTCCGACAGCAGGAGTAGTCATGGACCGAAACACGATATTAGCAGTCATTCTCAGCGTGCTCGTCATCACCGTGGGGATGACGATCCAAGCGACCTTCTTCGCACCCGACGTGCCGGAGGAGGTCGTCCAGGAGGTCGCCGTCGAGGAGATCGAGCTTCAGCCGGATGCCTACAGCCGGCTTCCGAGCAACCTGGCGTGGGGAACCGACCTTCCGGGCTCCCTGATCGCCCTCGAAACCTCCGCCGACTCCTCCCCGTTCATCTACGAGACGGACATCTTCCTGATCACCTTCGACCCCAAGGGAGCTTCGATCTCATCCTTCAAGCTGAAAAAGCACCTTGACAAGGGCGAACCGGTGGAACTGCTCTTCGGCGATGCGGAGGCGAACAACGCCTTCCTCCTGTATGCCGGAGCGGATCGCACGCGCCCGATCGACGCGGTGTTCGACCACAGGATCGCCGGCAACCGGGTGATCTTCACCCGGACCTTCGCGATCAAGGGGGAGGACGTCCCCTTCACGCTGACGAAGACGTTCACCTTCGGGGAGAGCGAGTACCTCTTCCAGGTCGACGTGGAACTCGTCAACAGCGCGAACAAGGCGATCCCCCTTTCCTTCGACAACACGGCGTACACGATCGGCTTCGAACCGCAGATCGGACCCTCCTTCACCAGCCTCGACAACCGCTATTCCTACCGCCGCTTCTCCATCAGGGAGGACGGAGCGAAGAAGAAATCCATGATCACGGTGAAGAACGGGATCTACACCACCGAAAAGCCCCTCTCTTGGGTCGCCCTGACCGGCAAGTACTTCTCGATGATCGCGATTCCCGATGCGACGAACTATACGGTCACGCTGACCGAGGATACGAAAACCGGCATTCCCCTCGAGTCGAACGTCTTCTTCAGCCGACCGACGATCCGGAGCGCCGCCCAGACGGATACCTACCGCTTCTACATCGGTCCTCAGCTGAAGACGGAGATGATCCCCTACAACGACCGGGCGAGCAACAGCTTCGGGCTTTCCAACCTGTTCCTGGAGGACGCCCTCGATTCCTCCTCGTGGCTGGGATGGCTCGAAAATGTCCTGAAAGCGGTTCTCAACCTCCTCTACAGGATCATTCCCAACTATGGGGTGGGCATCATCATCCTGACCTTCCTTCTGAAGCTGGTCCTCCACCCGATCACGAAGAAGGGGATGGAGTCCACCGCCAAGATGAGCGCCCTCGGGCCTCAGATGGAGGAGATCAAGGCGCGCTATCCGGACAATCCCGCCAAGCAGAACGAGGAGATGGCCGAGCTCTACAAGCGGGAGAAGATCAATCCGATGGGCGGATGTCTGCCGATGCTCCTCCAGTTCCCGATCCTCATCGCGTTCTACGGATTGCTCAACAAGCACTTCGAGCTTCGGGGGGCGATGTTCATCCCCGGATGGATTCCCGACCTCTCCGTTCCGGAGACGGTGGCGACCTTGCCGTTCAATTTGCCGTTCCTCGGAAACGAGGTCCACCTGCTACCGATCTTCTACACGGTGAGCATGATCTTCTCGATGAAGATCACCCAGAGCGCCTCCGGCGGGGCGAGCAGTCAGCAGGGGATGATGAAGATGATGACCTACGGCATGCCGATCATGTTCTTTTTCG
>JAAZJI010000163.1 GCA_012800465.1 Spirochaetales bacterium | reverse complement strand
GTGATCACCACCAGCCGGCCGGGCGTCATCATCGGAAGCAAGGGAGCGAACGTCGAGAAGCTCGGCGAGCGCCTCCAGAAGCTCACCGACAAGAAGATTCAGATCAAGATCAAGGAAGTGAAGAAGCCCGAGGCGGACGCCCAGCTGATCGCGATGAACGTCGCGCGCCAGCTCGTCGCCCGCGGATCGTTTAGGAGGGCGATGAAGATCGCGGTCTCCAAGGCGATGCAAAGCGGGGCTCAAGGGGTCAAGATCCGCCTTTCCGGCCGGATCGGCGGAGCGGAGATCGCCCGCAGCGAGTGGATGAAGGAGGGACGGATTCCCCTTCATACGCTTCGCAGTGATATCGACTACGGATTTGCGACCGCCGATACCAGCTTCGGTGCCGTCGGCGTCAAGGTATGGGTGTTCAACGGAGAGATCTACGACCGCCCGGTCAAGGACGAAGCCGGCGATCTTGTGCGCAGGAGCAGCAGGAACGAAGGTCTTGAGGCAAGGAGTTTGTAAGCAATGCTGAGTCCTAAGAGAATCAAATACAGAAAGAAGCAGCGTGGCTCGGTCGACGGCATCGCCACCCGCGGCAATACGATCGCGTTCGGCGAGTACGGCCTCTTGGCTCTCGAGCCGAAGTGGATCACCAACCGCCAGATCGAAGCGGCCCGTGTCGCGATGACCCGTCACATCAGGCGCGGTGGAAAGGTATGGATCAGGATCTTCCCTGACATGCCGTACACGAAGAAACCCGCCGAGACCCGGATGGGCAATGGAAAGGGAAACCCGGAAGGATGGGTCGCCGTGGTGAAGACCGGGGCGGTGATGTTCGAGATGGGTGGAGTCAGCGAAGAGCTCGCTCGCGAGGCGCTCGCGCTCGCGGGAAGCAAGCTTCCGATCAAGACGAAGTTCGTCTCTCGCCGGGAGGTGCAGTGATGAAACATTCCTATAAAGAGATGACCCTCGAGGAGCTGGTCGCCAAACGGGACCAGCTGCACAAGGAATACTTCGACCTGAGGATGCGCCGGGTGCTCGGGCATGTGGAGAATCCGCTTGCCGTGCGAACCATCAAGAGGAACATCGCCCGGACGAACACCCTCATCAGGGAGTACGAGCTGGGAATCCGCAAATCTGCGAAGTAAGGGAGAGCTCCGATATGCAAAAGGTAAGGAAGAGTTACACCGGAGTGGTGGTCAGCGACAAGATGGAGAAGACGATCGTCGTCGAACTCGCTTCGCGGAAGCTGCACCCTCTGTACAAGAAATATCTGACCCGCACCAAGAGGGTGAAGGCCCACGATGAACGCAACGAGGCCGGGATCGGCGACACCGTCCGGATCGTCGAGACCCGCCCCTTGAGCAAGGACAAGCACCATCGCCTCGTCCAGATCGTCGAGAAAGCACGGTAAGGAGGAGAGACGGCTATGGTCCAGATGCAGAGTTACATGAACGTCGCCGACAACAGCGGGGCGAAGACGGTGCAGGTGATCAAGGTTCTCGGCGGAACCCACCGCTATACCGCCGGGGTGGGTGACGTCGTCACCGTGAGCGTCCGTAGCGCCCTGCCCAACGGTGCGATCAAGAAAGGCGAGATCATGCGGGCGGTGATCGTCCGCACGAAGAAGGAATACCGACGACCTGACGGTACCTATATCAGGTTCGATGATAACGCATGCGTCATCATCGATGCCAACAATAACCCGCGCGGCAAGCGCATCTTCGGACCCGTGGCCCGGGAGCTTCGGGAGAAG
The DNA here is from genome assembly GCA_012800465.1 of Spirochaetales bacterium. GTDB lineage: Bacteria > Spirochaetota > Spirochaetia > Sphaerochaetales > Sphaerochaetaceae > Sphaerochaeta. The sequence goes on along the minus strand of JAAZJI010000163.1, from coordinate 6,036 downwards.
TACATGAAGATCGTATCCCTCGCGCCGGAAGTGTTGTAGGAGTGTTGCACATGAAGTTGAAAAGGAACGACACCGTGCTGATCATTGCCGGAAAGGACAAGGGCAAGAGCGGGAAGATCGTCAAGATCGACCACAAGAAGCAACGGGTCATCGTGCAGGGCGCGAACATGGTCAAGAAGACGATGCGCAAGAAATCCGCCCAGGACCAGGGGGGCATCGTGGAGATCGAGGCTCCGATCCACGTCTCCAACGTTGCATATATGACCGCCAAGGGTCAGACGAGCAAGATTGGTTATAAGTTCGACGAGAGCGGCAAGAAGGTCCGCTACGCCAAGAAGACCGGGGAAGTGATCTGATGGAAACCTTTGTACCCAACCTGAAAAGACAATACCAGGAGAACGTGTCCGCCAAGCTCCTGAAGGAGTTCGGCTATACCTCCAAGATGCAGGTCCCCGCCCTCGAGAAGATCGTGGTGAGCGTCGGTGTCGGGGAGGCGATCGTGAACAAGAAGCTCCTCGACTCCGCGGTGAAGGAGCTGGAGCAGATCACCGGCCAGCACGTGGTGAAGACCAAGGCCCGCAAGTCCATCGCGAACTTCAAGGTCCGCGAGGGGATGGAGATCGGGGCGATGGTCACCCTGCGGGGAGACAACATGTGGTACTTCCTCGAGCGGCTGATCGGCATCGCCCTTCCTCGAGTGAAGGACTTCAGGGGAGTGAAGCCCAACGCCTTCGATGGCCGCGGCAACTATTCGCTCGGAATCACCGAGCAGATCGTCTTCCCGGAAATTGATTTCGATAAGATCGAGCGTGTCAGTGGTTTGAACATCGCCATTGTTACGACTGCGAAGACCGACGAAGAAGGCTATGCCCTGCTGAAGCATCTGGGCATGCCCTTCGCAAAGTAAGGTGGTGGATATATGGCAAAGAAGTCGATGATCATCAAAGCACAGAGGGAGCCGAAATTCAGCACCCGCCGGGTGAACCGATGCCGGGTGTGCGGCAGGCCTCGCGGATATATGCGGCAGTTCGACATGTGCAGGATCTGTTTTCGGAAGCTGGCAAGCGAAGGCCAGATTCCCGGTGTCACCAAATCCAGTTGGTAGGAGAGAGAGATGGCTGTAAGTGATCCAGTAGCTGATATGCTGACCAAAATCAGGAACGCCAACATGGCGCGACATGAAAAGGTCGACGTGACCACGTCCAAGATGAAGCTTCAGATCGTGAAGATCCTCAAGAACGAGGGATACGTGAAGAACTTCAAGAAAGTAACGAAGGACGGCATTTCCTACATCCGTATCTTTCTCAAGTATGATGAGAAACAGGCACCGGTCCTCCACGGACTTGAACGGATTTCCACTCCGGGAAGACGTGTGTACAAGGGATATCGGGATATGCCGCGCATCTACAACGGCCACGGCGTCGTTGTTGTCTCAACTTCCCACGGTGTCATCACCGGAAAGAAGGCGACCGAGAACAAGGTCGGCGGCGAGCTGATCTGCTCGATCTGGTAAGGAGTACGGAATGTCCAGAATTGGAAACAACCCGATCGACCTGCCGAAGGGAGTGAAGGTCGCGGTCGCCGATGGCATGATCCATGTCGAAGGGCCGAAGGGCAAGCTCAGCTTCAAGAGCCGGAATGAAGTCTCGCTCGCCATCGAAGAGAGCAAGGTGGTGGTGAAGCGGATCGACGACTCCAAGGCCGCCCGTTCCTACCATGGCCTCTACCGACAGCTGGTCGTGAACATGGTGGAAGGAGTCTCCAAGGGATTCTCGAAGACTCTGCTCATCAACGGGGTCGGCTTCCGGGCGGACCTGAAAGGCAATGTGCTCACCCTGAGCCTCGGCTACGCCCAACCGATCGATTTCGTGGTTCCCGAGGGAATCACCGCGGTCGTCGAGACGCCGACGAAGATCATCCTCTCCGGCATCGACAAGCAGCAGGTCGGACAGACGGCGGCGGAGCTGCGCTCCCTGCGCAAGCCTGAGCCGTACAAGGGCAAGGGGATCCGCTACGAAGACGAGGTCATCCGTCGCAAGGCCGGCAAGACCGCAGGTGGGAAGTGATAGGGGTGGAAGGACAAGATGAAAAGAGTGATCGATAAACAACGGAAACTGAAACAGCGAAAGCGCCACATCCGGAAACGGGTCAGCGGCACCGGCACCAAGCCCCGGATGAGCGTGTACCGCTCCAACACCCACATGTACGTCCAGGTGATCGACGACGTGGCCGGTGTCACCCTCGTCGCCGCTTCGACGGTCGAGCCCGAGCTGAAGGACCTGAAGAACAACGTCGAGGACGCGCTGAAGCTCGGTGAGACGATCGGACAGCGGATGCTCGAGAAGAAGATCGATACCTGCGTGTTCGACCGGAACGGGCATCTCTACCACGGCATCGTCAAGTCGATCGCCGACGGCGCCCGGAAAGCCGGAATCAAGTTCTAGGGGGACAGTGTGGATAGGAATCGAGATAGAAGAGACAGGGATAGGGATCGGGAAAAAAGCGACGGGCTGACCGAAAAGCTGATCAAGATCAACCGCGTGGCGAAGGTCGTGAAGGGTGGACGCCGGTTCTCCTTCAGCGCGGTCGTGGTCGTCGGGGACCAGAACGGCAAGGTCGGCTATGGCTTCGGGAAGGCGAACGACATCACCGAGGCGATCCGCAAGGCGGTGGAACGGGCGAAGAGCTCGATGATCCAGGTGCCGATCAAGAACTCCACGATCCCGCATGAGATCATTGGAAACTACAAGGGCGCCAGCGTGCTTCTGAAGCCGGCGGTTCCCGGTACCGGCGTCATCGCCGGCGGAACGGTCCGGGCGATCTGCGATGCGGCGGGAATCCACGACATCCTCAGCAAGTCGCTTGGCTCCAAGAACCATATCAACACCGTCAAGGCGACCTTCGTCGCGTTGGAGAACCTCTTCAACGCCCGTGAGATCGCCAGGAACCGGGGGAAATCCCTGAGCGAGATGTGGGGGTAAGAGATGGCCAAGGCAAAGCAGAAGCAGATTAGGATCACCCTCGTCAGAGGGCTCGCGGGAACGCTTCCCAAGCAGCGACGGACCGTGAAGGCCCTCGGCTTGGGACGTATTTCCAGCTCGGTGGTGCATGATGCGAACCCGGTCATTCTGGGGATGGTGAACGTCGTGTCGCACCTGGTGAACGTCGAGGAGATATAAGATGGCAAAGATTATCGCACCGAAGGGTGCCAATACCAGGAAGACGATTCTCGGCCGGGGGGCCTCCTCCAAGGGTCGGGCCTGCGGAAGAGGCCACGACGGACAGAACTCCCGCTCAGGCGGAGGCACGCGCCCCGGGTTCGAGGGCGGACAGATGCCCCTTTACCGCCGCGTGGCTCGGCGGGGGTTCTCCAACGAACCGTTCAAGGTGGAGTATGAGGTCGTTTCCCTCGACGACATCTCCCGGGTCTTCGATGACGGGGATGTGGTCACCCTCGCGGCTCTGAAGGAGCTTGGCGTGGTGAAGGGCGTGAAGACCCGGGCGAAGATCCTCAACAACGGGGAGCTCACCAAGAAGGTCGTCATCGAAGGATTGAAGGTTTCCGCAGGCGCGATCGAGGCGATCAAGGCTGCGGGGGGCGAGGTCAGATAAAGAAGGGCGTCATGGCAAACACCTTAGTTGAGATGTATAGAATCAAGAGTCTTCGCAAGAAGATCTTCATCACCCTCGGATTGCTGGTCGTCAGCAGGATCGGGGCCGTGATTCCGATTCCCGGGATCGACCCGCAAGTGTTGAAGCTGTTCTTCCTTGCCCAGAGCTCCAGTTCGACGATCGGCCTGACCGAGTATCTGAACTTCTTCAGCGGCGGAGCGTTCTCCAACTTCTCGCTCTTCATGCTCGGGGTCATGCCGTACATCAGCACGCAGATCATCCTGCAGCTGCTGATGCTGGTGATCCCCTCGTTGAAGAAGCTCGCCTCCGATCCTTCGGGGCACAAGAAGCTGCAGCAGTACACCCGCTATGGAACCGTGGTGGTGTGTCTGCTTCAATCATATGTGGTGACGATCTACGCGCAGTCGATTCCCGGCGTGCTCACGATGGGGCTGGGGGCTTTCACCCTGGTCGCCATGCTCACCGTGACCACCGGTTCGATGCTGCTGATCTGGATCGGCAACAAGATCACCCAGTGGGGGGTCGGAAACGGCATCAGCCTCCTGATCTTCGCCGGTATCGTGGCCCGGTTCCCGACCGCAGTGAATGCGCTGTTCGCGGCGATCAAGGGCGGAGTGCTGAACCCGGTCGTCGTATTGATCGTCGCGGTGATGTTCCTGATCGTCGTCGCCCTCGTCGTGTACGAGGAGCAGGGGATCCGGAAGATCCCGGTCAACTACGCCAAGCGCGTGGTGGGGCGCAAGATGTACGGCGCCCAGTCGACGTACATCCCGATCAAGGTGAACCCCTCCGGCGTCATCCCGGTGATCTTCGCCAGCGCGCTGCTCTCCTTCCCCCTGCAGATCGCGACGACGCTCGGCCCGGAGGTCCGGTGGCTCGCCGCGTTCGCCAATTGGCTGAATCCCCAGGGCACCCCCTACCTGATCATCTACGCCCTGTTGATCGTGGCGTTCGCGTTCTTCTACACCCAGGTGTCGATGAACCCGGTCGAAATGGCCAAGCAGATCCGGGAGAACGGAGGATCCGTTCCCGGAGTGCGAGCGGAGAAGCTTGAGGAGTACCTCACCAAGGTTCTCAATCGGATCGTTCTGCCCGGTTCGCTGTTCCTGGCGTTCATCGCCTTGATCCCGACGCTCGTGCAGAAGTTCTTCAACTTCCCCTCGACGGTCGCGATGCTCTTCGGAGGTACTTCGCTGCTGATCCTGGTCGGAGTTGAGCTTGATACGATCCGCCAGATCGAGGGCATCATGAAGATGCACCACTACGATGGATTTAAAATCGGGCAGAAGAAGAAAACGAAGCATTTCTAAGCACGAGGAGCTGGAAGATGAAAGTAAGATCGAGTGTCAAACCTATTTGTGATAAATGCAAGGTAGTAAGACGGAGTGGGGTGGTTCGGATCATCTGCGAGAACCCCAAGCACAAGCAGAAACAAAATTAGTAGGGTAGCAACCCTGTGAGAATTTCAGGAGGCCATGGATGGCGAGAATTGCAGGTGTAGATTTGCCGAACAAGGCAACGAAAATTGCCCTGACCTATATCTACGGAATCGGTAGGTATTCGGCGATCGAGATTTGTGAAAAGACAAATATCGATCCGGATATCAATATCAACACCCTTTCCAACGATGACCTTGCAGTACTGCGAAAGGTGATCGAAGAAGAGTACAAAGTAGAGGGACGCCTTCGAACCGAGGTAGCCCTGAATATCAAGCGCCTTATGGATATCGGCTGCTATCGCGGCCTCAGACACCGAAGGGGCTTGCCGGTCAACGGCCAGCGGACGAAGACGAACGCCCGAACCCGCAAGGGCAGGAAGAAGACCGTCGCCGGTAAGAAGAAGTAAGGAGCATATCACAGATGGCAACTGTAAAACGTAAGACAAAAAAGACGGTATTCGAAGGAAACGTCTATATTCAGGCTACCTTCAACAACACGATCGTCACCGTAACCGATCTGCAAGGTAACGCCGTCTCGTGGGCGAGTGCCGGCGGACTCGGGTTCCGCGGAGCAAAGAAATCCACTCCGTATGCTGCGCAGACCACTGCTGAGAAAGCGGCAAAGACCGCCATGGACAGCGGACTTCAGGAAGTGAACGTATTTGTCAAAGGTCCCGGGGTCGGTCGTGAAAGCGCCATTCGAACCCTTGGTGTACTCGGGTTGAAAGTGCGATCGATTCGCGACATCACCCCGATTCCCCACAACGGGTGCCGACCGCGCAAGAGTAGAAGAGTGTGATGAGGAGATAGAACCAGATGGCAAGATATACCGGACCTAAATGTAGATACTGCAGGGCGGAAGGCACCAAGCTTTTCCTCAAGGGCAATCGCTGCCTTTCCGGCAAGTGCCCGCTGAACAGCAGTGGAAAGCGCACCGGCCTTCCCGGCAAGGATCCCCGAGCCCG
>JAAZJI010000162.1 GCA_012800465.1 Spirochaetales bacterium | reverse complement strand
GATATAGTGGCGCTGCTCCTCCAGATACCGTTCATTGTCGAAGCCGATGGTTTTCACGATTACCTCAGGATGCCTAATCGAATCTGTTCTTCTTTCTCGCCACCGAAGAGCTTCTTGATGATCGCAAGCGCGAAGTCCATGGCGAACGCCGGACCTTTGGCGGTGATGAGGTTGCCGTCGACAATCACGCCGTCATCCTCGAACACGAGGCCTTCGACCAGCTCGGCGGTACCGGGATATCCGGTGACCTTCCTGCCGTCCAGGAGGCCGGTCTTTCCCAGAACCACCGCCGGGGCGGCGCAGATCGCCGCGACGACCCCCTCTTGGGCGATCTGGACCACTTTCGTAAGGACGGCGGCGGAAGCGGCGAGGTTCTCCGAGCCCTCTCCCCCGCCGGGCAGGACGACGCAGTCAAAGAGCCGGTCACCCAGCTTTTCAAGGGTCGTATCGCTTAGAACCGTGATTCCGTGCGCCCCGGTGGCCCGATCCTCCTTCAGCGTCGCGACGGTCACCTTCGCCCCGGCCCTCCTCAAGAGGTCGATCGGGGTGATCGCCTCGATCTCCTCAAAGCCCTGGGCCAACAGAACCAATACCGTTTTCATCACGTCCTCCTATAGCTCCGGCGCGTCCTGGGTGCGATCCTTGAGGATCCCATGGGCGCGCCGCAAGATCCGTACGGTTTCATCCCACCCGATGCAGGGATCGGTGACGGAGACCCCGTAGATGAGATCGGCGGGATCGTCGCCGATGCGTTGACATCCCTCGAAGAGGTTCGATTCGAGCATGAAGCCCCTGATGGACCGTTCGCCCCACCGGACCTGGTCGACGATCGAGCGAAGAACCCGCTTCTGACGATGATGGTCCTTGCGGCTGTTGGCGTGGGAGCAATCCACCACGATAGCCGGCAGAAGCCCTTCCTGCACCATCAGGTCCCGAGCGTGCTCGACATCGTCCTCATAGTAGTTCGGCCCGTCATCTCCCCCCCGAAGGATGAGATGCCCCAAGTCGTTTCCGGTCGTCCTGAATATCTTGGAAGCCCCATCCTTGTCCATCCCGATGAAAGAGGCGTTCGAGCGGGCGCTCTTCACCGCATAGACGGCGTTGATCAGTTCGCCGCTGGTCGAGTTCTTGAACCCGACGGGAACGCTCAATCCGCTTGCGAGGTTCCGGTGCACCTGGCTTTCCGTCGTCCGCGCTCCGATCGACGACCAGCTGATCAGGTCGTCGATGTACTGGACGATGATCGGATCGAGCACCTCGCAGCCGACGGGAAGCCCCATGTGGGTGATTTCCACCAGAAGCGAGCGGGCAAGACTGATCCCCCCTTCGATGTCGTAGGATCCGTCCATGTCGGGATCGAGGATCAGGCCTTTCCACCCTCCCACGGTCCGCGGCTTCTCGAAATAGGTCCTCATCACGACGAACAGCTGGTCTTCAACCTCCTTGGCGAAGACGGCAAGCTTCTCTGCATACTCAAGCGCAGCTTTGGGATCGTGGATCGAACATGGGCCGACGATCGCAAGCAGCCTCGGGTCTTCACCCCGGATGATCTGTGCGATCGTCTGTCGATGGGAGGCGATCGCCTCGCTGCCATCCTGATCGAGCGGAAAGCGGGCGAAGACCTCACTGGGGCTCGCCATCGCTTCGATGGACCGGATTCGAAGGTCTATATTAGCCATACGCTTGGTATAGCATATCCGTCGCGCTCTCCTCAAGCATCGGAACTCTCATCTTTTTTCCGGAGGTACAAAAATCGCTTGATCTTCTGAGTGGGGGTACGCTCGAATGAATCCTCCTGCAGATGAACCTTGCTGAGCCGGCTGAAGACGTTCAGCTCCTTGTTCACCTCTTCCCGTATCTTGTTGATATAGCGGGCCGCTTCGCTCTTCGCCTCGTTCACGCTCAAGGCCATCTTCTCGGCGAACGCCTCGATGTCCAGCTTGATGAGGGCGACGAGCGCCCCGCCTTCGGGAATCACCAGCGACTCGGTGACGAAGTCCTGGTTGTTGATCACCGCCTCGATCAGCTCGGGATAGATGTTCTCGCCGCTGCTGCCGAGAATCATCGTCTTGGTCCTGCCCTTGATCGCGAGCCGACCCTTCCTGTCGATGGACCCCAGGTCCCCGGTTCTGAAGAACCCGTCGGGGGTGAACGCCTCTTCGTTCAGGGCGGGATTGTTCCAATACCCCTGCATCACCGAAGGTCCCTTGACGGCGATCTCCCCAACCCCGGTGGCGGGATCCTTCTCCTCCAGCCGGACTTCGAGGTGCTCCACGATCTTTCCGATCACCCCGACGGTATGGTTCTTCGGCTTTCCGCCGGAGATTAGGGGGGAAGTCTCCGTCAGGCCGTAGCCGAGAGCGTAGGGAAACTTCGCTTCCGCCAGAAACTGCTCGACTTCGCGGTCGAGCGGGGCTCCTCCGATCCCGAAGAAGCGGACTCGGCCGCCCATCGTGACGATGAGCTTCCGCCTGATGGTCCGGTAGATGAACCTGCGGGTGATTCCGAAGCGCAGATAGCGGTGGAGCTTCGGGTTCTTCTTCAGCGTCGGAAGGATGCTGGAACGATAGATCTTCTCGATCAGCAGCGGGACGGTCATGATGGCATGAGGACGGACCTCCTTGAGCGCGGGGAGCAGGCTGGAAGGTGCGGGCGGCCGGCCCAGGTAGACGATCTCGCACCCGCACAGGAGGGGAAGAATCTGGCCGATCGTGAACTCATACACATGGCTGACCGGCAGGATGGAAAGCATTTTGTACCCCGGCTTGACCTTGAAATACACATCCGTGGAGATATCGGCGTTCCACACCAGGTTCCGGTGGGTCAGCATCACCGCCTTGCTCATCCCCGTCGTTCCGCTGGTGTAGATCAGCGAAGCCAGATCCTCCTCCTCGGGGCGATGCTCGGAAAGGAGCTTCCGAGCTTTCTCATCCACTTTTCTCCGGGTGATGTCCCGTCCCGGAGCGCTGAGGAATTGATTCCTGTCCTCCAGCTCCCCGCTGATCGGCATCGGGATGTGGAAGAGGTCCTCCAAGCGGATCAGGAACTCCGGATTGTTCCGGATGAAGGGAAGAATCTTCTCGATGTGGCGAGCGGTGACCACGACCGCTTTCACCCCGCCGTCCTGAAGGATATGAAGAATCTCTTTGGGTGAAAACTCGGGAAGGACGGGAACGGCGGCAAGCCCGACCCCCGTCAGGCCGAAATACGCAATCATCCAGTTGGGGCATG
>JAAZJI010000161.1 GCA_012800465.1 Spirochaetales bacterium | reverse complement strand
CGAAGGAACGGGGAAAGCCTATACCGTCGTGATGCCTCCGCCGAACGTGACGGGGATCCTCCACATGGGGCACGCGCTGAACAACAGCCTGCCGGACATCCTCGTCCGCTATCACCGGATGAAGGGGGTTCCGACCCTCTGGGTTCCGGGAACCGACCATGCGGGAATCGCGACGCAGAACGTCGTCGAGCGTCGGCTTGCCGACGAGGGGTTGACCCGAGACGATCTGGGTCGGGAGAAGTTCCTCGAACGGACCTGGAAGGTGAAGGAGGAGCACCACCGGATCATCAAGGATCAGCTGATGCAGATCGGCTGCTCATGCGATTGGAACCATGAGCGCTTCACCCTGGACGAAGGGCTGAGCAACGCGGTGCGGGAGGCGTTCGTCACCCTCTATGAACGGGATCTGATCTACAAAGGAGAGTATCTGGTCAACTACTGCCCCTCCTGCGGGACCGCGCTGGCCGATGACGAGGTCGAGCACCGGAGCCGCAACGCGGCGATCTATCAGGTCGCCTATCCGTTCGAGGAGGGGGAGGGGGAGATCGTCGTCGCGACGACCCGCCCGGAGACGATGTTCGGGGACGTGGCGGTCGCGGTGAACCCCGCCGACGAGCGGTATGGACACCTCGTCGGCATGAACGTCCGCCTTCCCCTCACCGATACGACCATCCCGATCATCGCCGATGATTTCGTCGACATCGAGTTCGGCACCGGGTTCGTGAAGATCACCCCCGCCCATGACCCCAACGACTACGCCGCCGCCCTGCGGCACGACCTGCCCAAGGTGAACATCCTCAACGCCGACGGGACGCTGAACGACGTTGTGCCCAAGGAGTTCAGGAACCTCAAGGCGGAGGCCGCCCGGCCGAAGGTGGTTGAAGCGCTCAGGCGCGCCGGGTACCTGAAAAGCGTTGAGCCCTACACCCATGAAGTCGGCCACTGCTACCGCTGCCACAACGTCGTCGAGCCGTATCTCTCCAACCAATGGTTCGTCCGGATGGAGGGGATGGCGAAGAAGGCGCTCAACGCGTGGAAGGACGGACGGATCGAGTTCCATCCGAAGCACTGGGAGAACACCTATACCCACTGGCTGGAGAACATCCATGACTGGTGCATCAGCCGCCAGCTCTGGTGGGGCCATCGGATCCCCGTCTGGGAGTGCCGGGGTTGCGGCCGCATGATCGTCAGTCGGGAGGATCCCGCCGAGTGCCCGAGTTGCAAGGGAGTTGAGCTCGTCCAGGAGTCGGACGTGCTCGACACTTGGTTCAGCTCGTGGCTCTGGCCCTTTTCCACCCTCGGCTGGCCGGAGGAGACCGAAGACCTGAAGCGATTCTTCCCCACCGACAGCCTGACCACCGGGTACGACATCATCTTCTTCTGGGTGGCGCGGATGATCATGGCGAGTCTGGAGTTTCTCGACGAGGTCCCCTTCAAGGACATCTACATCACCGGTCTGGTCCGGGACAAGCAGGGGCGCAAGATGAGCAAATCCCTCGGCAACGGGATCGACCCCTTGGAGGTCATCGACCGCTACGGCGCCGACGCGATGAACTTCACCCTTTCCTACATGGCTACGCAGGGTCAGGACATCCTGATCGACATGGATACGTTCCGCCTCGGCAGCCGATTTGCAAACAAGGTCTGGAACGCCGCCCGGTTCGTCCTTCTGAACATCGGGGGCGTCACCCTCCAAAGGATCGAGGAGATCGAGTTCGGCCTGATCGACAAGTGGATCTACCACCGCTTCAACCAGACCGTGCGGAAGGTCCACGCAGCGATGGAAGACTTCAAGTTCAACGAAGGCAGCCAGGCCGTCTACGACTTCTTCTGGAACGACTTCTGCGACTGGTATCTGGAAGCGGCGAAAGAGGGGATGTACTCCAGGGACGAGGAGGCGAAGAACCGGCAGATCTCCCTGTTGCTGGACCTGTTGGAGAAGTCGATGGCGCTGATGCATCCCTACCTCTCCTTCATCACCGAGGAGATCTATTCGAAGCTCCCGGACCGGGAGGGCCTCTTGATCAACCGGCCCTATCCCGAGTTCGATGAAGCGCTGGTCTTTCCTGAGGAGGATGCGGTCTTCTCCCGCTTTCAGGAAGCGGTCACCTCGATCAGGGCGTTGAGGAGCGAACTGCAGATCCCTCTTGATCGAAAGGTGCGGGTCGCGATCCAAAGCGACGAAGGGTTCATCGGCGCTTCGTTCTTCAAGGCCCAGGAGCGGCTGCTCGCCCTCTTCACCAACGCCCTGAGCGTCGAAGTCGACCGCGGGATCGAGATCCACGGCGCCCTTCCGGTCGCCGGAAGCGGCTATCAGAGCTTCGTCTTCGTCACCGACGCGATCGACGTCGCCAAGGAGATTGCACGACTGGAGGGGGAGGTCGAGAAGACGAGAAAGAATCTTGAGGGGACGCTGAAGAAGCTCGCCAACGAAGGATTCCTGCGGAACGCCAAGGAAGAGGCGATCGAAAAGGAGCACGCCAAGCGCGCCGAGTTCGAAGAGAAGCTGCAAAAGAGCGCTCAACACCTGACCTTGTTGAAGACGCTCGTCTAGAAGATGAGGCGCCGGATTTCCGGCGCCTCTGCTGGTTATGCGTTCTTCTCCTCTTGGATTTCCCTGCGCCGCTCCTTGGCGAGTTTGCCGATCTCGGCAAGGGCTTTGCGAGCGCGAGCCGCTGCGGCTTTCACGCCTTTTTCCGTGAACTTCCGGTTTTCTTCCAAATAGGCTTCATACTGGGCTACGATCTGTTCGTGGATTGTCATGGAAAACTCCTTTTGCTATGTTGCGTAATTTTACCACGGTTTACCGGCTACGCAAACAGAAAACAGTCGAATAGCGTCAAATTTTGAAGGAAACAGGTGGATTTCGAGGGTTTTTTCGAGAATTTCCCACCAAAACTCTTGGAATTCTACAAGGATCGCCGGATCATGTACCCTTCGCGCACGGGAAGTCCGGTTCTCAGGTAGCACAATCTGCCATGATCTCCCCGGGGGATCTCCTTCAGATTCTCGTCCAGCAGGGTGAACCCGGTCAGGGGGAAGTCGGGCAGGTCGGGGGCGATGATCGTGAGGCGATGCTCCGCTTTGATCGAGTTCTTCAGCTCGAGGCGGTAGAGGTCATCGGCTACCCGTTCCCGGATGAACCCGCAGAAGAGGGTGCGCTTCAGGTACTCCTTCCCGGTGATCGAAGAACCCTTCGTCGGATCGACTGCCCCGGATCCGAAGAAGAAGCCCGTGGAGTATTCACGATGGGAGACGTCGAAGAGGTCCTCCCGATAGCGTTCCCATCGGGGGTCTTTATCAAGCGCTTTCCGGTATGCCCTCGTTACCACGGCGACATAGTAGGAGCTCTTCATCCGCCCTTCGATCTTCAGGGCGGAGACGCCCGCATCGACCAGTTCATCGAGGTGGTCGATCATGCACAGATCCTTGGAGGAGAGGATCGTCGTGTAGTCCTCGTACTCTTCGATCGGATAGAACGTTCCCTCCCGTTCCTTCTCCTCCAGCGCGAGGCGGTAGTTCCAGCGGCATGAGTGGGAGCAGTCGCCGCGGTTGCCGCTTCGACCGGCGAGGTGGGCGCTCAGAAGGCAGCGGCCGCTGTACGCCATGCACATCGCCCCGTGGACGAAGACCTCGAGCTCAAGGTCGGGGTTCCGGTCCCTGATCGCCCTGATGTCATCAAGACTCGCCTCCCGCCCGAGGATGATCCGCTTGAACCCGAGCCGATGGTAGAAGCGGGCGCTTTCGCTGTTGGTGCAGGAGGCCTGGGTTGAAAGATGCAGTTCGACATCATCTCCGAGATGCCTGCGGAGCAGGGGGACGACCCCAAGGTCGCTGACGATGAACCCGTCGAACGGCCACTTCTTTATCTCAGGCATCCGCTCTTCCAGCAAAGCCATCCGATTTTGATCGAACAGCATGTTCACCGTGCAGTAGAGCTTCTTGCCCGTCTTCTCCTTGAGGGCGATGACTTCGGGAAGGTCGGCCTCGGTGAAGTTGCCGGCGTTGGTCCTCAGCGAAAAGGGCGAAAACCCCAGATACGCCGCATCCGCCCCGTATTCCAGGGCGGATCGCAGCTTTTCGAGGTTGCCCGCCGGGCTGAGCAGCTCGACGCTCAAGCGAGGGCTTCCTTCACCGCCTTGGCAACCGCCTCGGCGATCGAGACGACCTCCTCGCCTTTGGCTGAAGATGCCTCCTCGAAAGAGCGGAAGGGTTTGAGCTTCCGCTTCGCATCCGCGGGGAAGGCGAGGCGGAGGACCTCTTCGATCGTACCGACGCTGTGGAACGTCACCCCCTTCTTCACCTCGTCATCCAGTTCATCCAGGTCGCGCTTGTTGAACTGCGGAATGATGATCTCCTTGATCCTGTTGCGCTTGGCGGCGAGGATCTTCTCCTTCAATCCTCCGATCGGCATGACCTTCCCTTTCAGGGTGAGCTCGCCGGTCATCGCGAGGTTCGGCGCCATCACCTGGTCGGTGATCAGGGAGTAGAGGGCGACGGTCATCGTGATCCCGGCCGAAGGCCCGTCCTTCGGGGTCGCCCCCTCGGGGACGTGGAGATGGACGTTGTTGTGGTCGAACCAGCGGGGATCGATCCGGAAGCGGTCGGCGTGGGCCTTGACGTAGGTGTGGGCGATGGAGACCGACTCCTGCATCACGTCTCCGAGCTGGCCGGTGAGCTTCACCTCGCCCTTTCCGGGGGTGTTCTGCGCTTCGATGACCAGGGTGTCCCCGCCCATGCTCGTCCACGCCAGGCCGATCGCCATCCCCGGCTTGTCCGCCTTGAGAATCTCGTCCTCGACGAAGACCGGCTGGCCGAGGTATTCGGTCAGCTGCTCCTCTCTGATCACGACCGGGGTGGCCAGGTCGGGATGTTCGACCAGCTTCAGGGCGACTTTCCGATTGATCCGATCCAGGGATTTCTCGAAGTTCCGCACCCCCGCTTCCCGGGCGTACTCATCGGCGATCTTCCTGAGGATCGCTGATGAGTACCTGATCTCCTTCTTGCTCAGCCCGTGCTTCTCCAAGGACTTGGGCACCAGGTATTTCCGCCCGATCGCGAGCTTCTCGTCGCTGGTGTAGCCGCTGAGGCGGATCACCTCCATCCGGTCCAGAAGAGGGCGGGGGATCGTCTCGAGGGTGTTGGCGGTCACGATGAAGAGCACCTGGCTCACATCGAAGGGTATGTCCAGATAGGTGTCCCGGAAGGCGGTGTTCTGCTCGGGGTCAAGCACCTCCAGAAGGGCGCTTGCGGGATCGCCCTGATAGGAGATCCCCATCTTGTCGATCTCATCGATCAGGAAGACCGGATTCTTGCTCTTGGTGATCCTCAGGCCCTGCACGATCTTACCGGGCATCGCGCCGATATAGGTCCGGCGGTGGCCCTTGATCTCGCTCTCGTCGTTCATCCCCCCGACGGAGAATCGAAAGTATTCCTTCTTCAGCGCCCGGGCGATCGAAACGCCGACGCTCGTCTTTCCGACCCCGGGCGGACCGACCAGACAGATGATCGAGCCCTTGGTGTCCCGCTTCTTCTTCCGGACGGCGAGAAACTCGAGGATCCGGTCCTTGACGTCCTTCATCCCGTAGTGGTCCTTCTCCAGGATCCTCCGGGCGCTTTCGATCGAGAAATTCTCCGGCTTGGGATCCTTCCAGGGAAGGTCGCTGATGATCTCCAGGTAGGTCCGGGTGATCGAATACTCCGGCGAGGCGCTCTCCATCATCTCCAGCCGGCTCAGCTCCCGATCCACCGTCTCGCGGGCCTCCTCGTTCAGAGGAAGGGATTTGAACTTCTTCCTGAGCCGCTCGATCAGTTCCACCTTGGGGTTGGTCGTGAGCCCGAGCTCCTGCTGGATCGACTTCAGCTCCTCGCGAAGGAAGTAGTCGCGCTGGTTCTTTTCCAGCTTCTTGTTGACCCGGGCCTGGATCTTCGCCTGGACCTGGGCGATGTTCTGTTCGTTCTTGATGAAGACCAGCACCTTCTCGATGCGGCTGCGCACCACCAGCGTTTCGAGGATGTCCTGCTGTTCGGCGCGGTCGACGTTGAGGATCGAGGCGATGAAGTCGGCCAGCTTCCCCGGGTGGTCGATGTTTACCATGTTCAACCGCATCTCTTCGCTG
>JAAZJI010000160.1 GCA_012800465.1 Spirochaetales bacterium | reverse complement strand
GCACCGGCCAGGGAATGGCGATCGTCGCCAACAAGCACAAGGGGATCTATGCCTGCGTCGTCGACGACATCTTCAGCGCCGAGCGGGCGAAGATCATCAACAATGCGAACATCATCACCCTCGGTGGGTGGATCACCGCCCCCTATGTAGGCACGCAGATTGTCGATGCCTATCTGGCGATGGAGTTCACGCAGAAGATGGAGGAACGCAAGGAGTTCCTGACGAACTCGTTCAACCAGGTCAAGGTTCTTGAAGAGGAAAACTTCGCATGATCGAGGCGCTCCTCACTCCGGTGCACATCCTCGCCTACGATGAATTGAACGCTCATGAGTTGAGGATGATCGCCTCCTTGGCTTCCGGGAAGCTCGATGGGCTCACCCTCGCCGTCGTTGCGGACAACGCGCCGATTCCCGCCAAAGAGGAGCTCATCGGGGAATTGGGAAGGATCGCGACCGTGTACAGGTACGGGAACGTACGGCCGAATCCGACGACTGCCGACATCATGGCGATGTTCGGCGACCCGGCCTTCACGGAGATCGACCTCATCATCGGCATCGGAGGTGGCTCGACGCTGGACTCGGCCAAAGCGCTGGCGATGCTGGCGACGAACCGGGGCGAGCTCGAGGAGTACCTGGGCAACAAGCCGAAACGGACGATCACAAAGACGTCCCTGCCCCTGGTTCTCATCCCGACGACCGCCGGTACGGGATCGGAGGTCACCCGGGTGGGAGTCTACACCGACTCCACCGGCCGGAAGCACACCCTCGGCTCCCCGCTGATGATGGCCCATACCGCCGTGCTCGTCGCTTCCCTGCTCGACAGTGTCCCACCTTCGTTGTGCGCCGCCACGGGGCTCGACGCCTTGGATCATGCGCTGGAATCGATCTGGAACAGGAATGCCACGCCCGTGACTCGAATGATCGCCCGGGGCGCGGCGATCGAGATCCTGGAAACCCTTCCCCGGCTCCATCGGGCCATCAAACGAAACGACCGGGAAAAACGAACGCTGACGAAAAAGATGCTTCTTGCCTCAACGAAAGCGGGAATCGCGTTCAACCTCACCGGAACCGCCGCGGGGCATGCGATCAGCTTCGTGCTGAGCGAGGAGTGGGACGTTCCCCATGGCATGGCGTGCGCCTTCACCCTGTTGGAAATCTTCGATTGGGCGCTCACCGACCCGGCGGTCCACGGTGAACTGGGGATGATCGGGAGGCATTTCCACCCCGAGGCGGATGATGAAAGAGCGGTTGCGGCATTGCGGGAGGATCTGCACGCCCTGGTCGCCGAGCTCGGGATTCCGATGGATTTTTCCGCCCTCGCGGTTGCGCCGGATGATCTTTCGGTCTTCGACCGGGCGATGGACGACCCGAAGCTGCACAACCAGCTTCCCCCGCTTTCGAAGGAGGATCTCCACAAGCTGATCGGAGCGAAGCGGTGAGCTCGGTCCTGCTCGGCGGATTGGTGGTATGTGTAACCCACATCCTCGAGGCGATCACCGGGTTCGGCGCTTCGGTTCTCGCCTTGCCCTTCCTGTCAGGTCTGCTCGGGGTGAAGACGGCCGTCCAGGTCATCTCGATCCTCACTTTGCTGTTCACCTTGGTCATCGCCCTGAAGAATCGTCATTCCATTGCCTGGAAACAGTACTTCATCATCTTGGGATTCATGCTTGCCGGCCTTCCGGTGGGGATGCACCTCTACCGGAGTCGGGAAAGCGGAACGCTCTCCCTCCTGCTCGCCCTCTTCATCATCGCGGCCTCAACGACCCAATTGATCAGATCGGTCGGTATACGAAAAAAGGATGAGAAGGTGGGCATCCTCTCCTTCCTCCTGCTTTTCGCCGGCGGCATCATCCATGGCGTCTTCTCCTCGGGAGGCCCGCTCATCATCTTCTATGCCAAACAGGCCCTCCCCGAGAAGGGTTCGTTTCGGGCGACGCTGTGTCTGCTCTGGGCATCGCTCAACACGATCATCATCGGTGCATACCTCATCGAAGGTTCGTTGAAAAAGGAGACCTTGGGTGCCACGGCCATCATGATTCCGTTCATCGCAGTCGGGTATCTCATCGGTGAACACATTCATCATCGGATCGATGAACGGAAATTCTCGATTCTGGTATTCGTGATGCTTTTGCTCACCGGCATCTTCAT
Organism: Spirochaetales bacterium; assembly: GCA_012800465.1. Lineage (GTDB taxonomy): Bacteria > Spirochaetota > Spirochaetia > Sphaerochaetales > Sphaerochaetaceae > Sphaerochaeta. Next base: position 2,380 of record JAAZJI010000160.1, on the reverse strand, counting down.
GCTTTTTCAAACGAGGTAGGATATGAATGCCGACTCGTACTCCCTTCCCGACGACACCCCTTGGAAAAATGAAACCGCTTACATATGAAAATGGCCGACGGTTGGGAATGACCATCGACCATATCTTGGTGTGATTGCAAACGCAAAAAGCAACACGCCTTGGTGTCCCGCATATCGTGTCCCGTCCGGTGTAGATCAAGAAGTTCAACAAGGAAGCAACTCAGTGGCTTTTTCCCGACACTGCTTTGCCACGACATCCGGAACAACCTGGAACCAGCATGAAGGATTACGAAATAATAGTCAAGAGAAAAGGCCTATCCTCATAGCAGATATAAGATTATCGAGGTATTTCTGAAACTTTCCCCGATGTTTTTGAAATAATATTGACCTCTCGGGTCATCGCAAGGTCTGTTGACGAAGGAGGGCTTCATCATTATAGTTGTCTAAAGCAATTATTGACCAAAGAAATTACCGGAGGTTCAAATGCTCAATCTATGCGCCATAAGACGCCTGCAGAGCGCTTTGCGCTCCTTTGAAGAGCAGTTGAAAGATGAGACGGGCCTGTCCTTCAATGACGCTCTCCTGCTCTGTGCGGTGGAGAAGGGGGTCGCCGAACCTTCGGCGTTGGCCAAGGAGCTGAATCTCTCCCCTTCGCGCCTCACGCGCGTGATCGACAGTCTGGAGGAGCGGGAGCTGGTCCAACGGACCCTCTCGATCACGGATCGGAGAAGCCTGGTCATCAGTCTGACCGAAGCGGGCGAAGAGCTTGTTCATGCCTACAAGTGCTGTGAACTCCGGCTCCCCGAAGAACTTGAATTCACCCAGGAGGAATCATGGCGACATATCTGATAGTCGGCGGTGTAGCCGGCGGGGCCGGTGTGGCCGCCCGTCTCAGACGACGGGACGAGCATGCAAAGATCATCATCTTTGAACGGGGCGAGCACATCAGCTTCGCGAACTGCGGACTGCCCTACTACGCCGGAGGCGTCATCGAGGACCGGTCATCCCTCTTCGTGATGACCCCCGAGCTCTTCAAGCGGGTGCTCGACGTCGAAGCCCGGGTCGACAGCGAAGTGGTGGGAATCGACCGGGCGAAGAAGACGATCACGGTCCGGAACGTCAAGGATGACACCACCTACACGCAGGCGTATGACCATCTGATTCTCTCCCCGGGGGCGACTCCGATCCGTCCCCCGATCCCCGGCATCGACCATCCTTCGATCATGACCCTGCGTTCGGTCAATGACATCGACCGGATCAAAACGGCGGTCGACCTGAGCGAGACGAAGCGGGCGGTGGTGATCGGGGGCGGGTTCATCGGCCTGGAGATGGCGGAGAACCTCAAGCACCGGGGCCTCGAGGTCGCCCTCGTCGAAGCGCAGGAGCAGGTGATGGGCGTCATCGACTACGATTTCGCCGCCCAGGTCCAGCAGCACATGAGGAAGAAGGGGGTCGCCCTCCACCTCAAGGATCCGGTCAAAGGGTTCGGAAGCAAGGACAAGTCGGTTCTTGTCGAACTGGAAAGCGGAAAGGTCCTGGAGACCGACCTGGTGATCCTCTCGATCGGAGTCCGCCCGGATACCGGGTTTCTGAAAGGAAGCGGAATCGCCCTTTCCCAAACCGGGGCGATCGTGGTGGATGGATATTTCACCACCAGCGACCCCTCGATCCGGGCGCTGGGGGACGCGATCTGTTTCGCCTGTCCCCTGACCGACCATTCGATCACGATTCCGCTGGCCGGCCCGGCGAACAAGCAGGCACGCCTGCTCGCCGATGCCCTCATCGATGGAAACAAGCGGCCCTACAAGGGGACGATCGGCACCTCGATCGCCAAGGTCTTCGATCTCACCGTCGCTTCGACGGGCCTGACGGAAAAGACCCTCATGGCCTTGAATCTCCCCCACAAGAGCGCGGTAACCCACACCTCCAGCCACGCCGACTACTACCCCGGCAGCCTCCCCCTGAGCCTGAAGATCCTGTTCCATCCGACCACCGGGAAGATCTGGGGAGCCCAGGCGGTCGGCTACGAAGGGGTCGACAAGCGGATCGACGTGATCAGCTCGTTCATCGGGATGGAGGGGACGGTGTACGACCTCGCCGAGTTCGAACACGCCTACGCACCCCCGTTCTCCAGCGCCAAGGATCCGATCAACATGGTCGGCTTCATCGGGATGAACGCCCTCGAGGGCATCTCAAACCCGATCGGCTGGAGAGAACTCGACGAGCTCGTCGCTCAGGGGGCGGTGATCCTCGATACCCGCAGCGAGATGGAGACGATGACCGACGGGATGCTGCCCGGTTCGATCAACATTCCACACACCGCCTTGAGGGATCGGATCGCCGAGGTTCCAAGGGACAAGCCGATCATCACCACGTGCGT
>JAAZJI010000159.1 GCA_012800465.1 Spirochaetales bacterium | reverse complement strand
TGACCGTTTGAGACCGCTGTCGCTTCTTCAGCTTCAGATTTTTCAGCGGATAGGCGATGTTTTGTTCCACGTTCATGTGGGGGAAGAGGGAGTAGTCCTGGAAGACCATCGCGATCTTCCGCTTGTGTACTTCTTTTTGGCTGATATCTTCCCCGCCGAGGATGATCGACCCCGGTTCGGCGTGAATCAGGCCGGCGATCATGCTCAAGGTGGTGGATTTGCCGCACCCGGAGGGACCGATGATGCACACGAGGTCGCCCTCTTTCACACTGAAGGCCAGATCGAGGGTGAAATCCGGGTAGGTGGCTTGAAGGGAACACTGGAGGATCATACGGAATCTCCTTTGGCAACTTCACCGAGGAAGAAGGCAAGACCGCTGGTGATGATGAGGATCGAGCCCAAGGCGCAGGCGCCCTGGAAGTGGTAGGAGCCGATCAGTCGATACATGACCACCGGCAGGGTCACGACCTGGCTGCCTGAGAGGATGAGGGTCGCGTTGAACTCGCCCAGCGACAGGGCGAAGGAGAAGATCGCCGCGGTGAGCAGGGTTCTTCTCAAGAGGGGGATTTCAATCGTGCGGAACGTCTTCCCGGGCGAGAAGCCCAAGGTATAGGAAGCATGCAGGTAGGCCTCCGGGAGGGAGCGGACGCCCGGGAGAATCGTCCTGAGGGCGAACGGAAAGGCGATGACGGTGTGGGCGAGGGTGATGAGGAGGTACGTTCCGAACAGCGACGGCCGAAACAGGCGGGCGATCAGGACGTACCCAAGCCCGATGATGACGCTGCTGGTCATCATCGGAAGCATCCCGAAGAGCTCCAAAGCGGATGAGCTCTTGTTCCTGCGAACGATGGAGACGCTTAAGAGCAGAGCCAATGTCACGGTGAGGATGCTCACCGCAACACCGATGAGGGTCGAATTGATCAGAGCGGCAAGGGCGCTGCTCATGTGGCCCGGGGGACGCTCGAGACCGAGAAGCTGTCGATACCAGGTGATGCTGAACGTCGCTTCCCCTGCCCGGGAAGCCGAGCCGATGAAGGAGCGGGAGAGGACGGCGAGTATCGGTCCGAGCAGAAAGAGAATCGTGAAGAGGGAGTAGAGGAGGATGAAGAAGGTTCTGATCGGAGTGGGCCTGCGCTCCTCGAACGCCCGCTCGACCATCGGCTCGGCTACGGTGAGCTTTCGCTGGCCGAGCGCGTACCCGAAAAAGAGGATTCCGTTGATCAGCAACGAGACGATCGCCAGCGCGCTGGCGCCTGAAGGGTCGCCCATCATCCGGGCCTGGCGGTAGATCTCGACCTCCAACGTGGTGAATCGGGGCCCGCCTCCGAGGACGAGGATGATCGCAAAGGAGTTGAAGCAGAAGAGAAAGACCAGCACCGCGGCACTGATGATCGATGGGAAGAGCCGGGGGAGGGTGATCGTCCGCAGCACCTTGCGGGGAGATGATCCGAGGGTCGCCGCCGCCGCTTCGAGCTTGGTGTCAAGGCCTTCCCATGCGGTGGCGACGATGCTCATGACGATCGGGAAGTTGTAGAAGGCGTGCGCGAGAATGATCGCCGCGAAGGAGTAGAGGATCTTCACCGGGGGATCGTCGAGGTCGAAGACCTTCATCAGGATCGTGTTCAGCGTCCCGGTGTTTCCGAAGAAGATGACGAAGCCCAGGACGACAAGGATCGAGGGCAGCACGAAGGGAATCGTCGCCAACGCCCTGATCAGCTTCTTGCCCCGGAAGGAGTAGGTCGCAAGGATGTATGCACCCGGAAGTCCGATGACCAGCGATGCGAGAGTCGAATACAGCGCCTGCTTCAGGGTGAAGAGCAGGATCCGCTGCGTGTAGGGATCGATAAGCGCCGAAACGATCCGCTTCACGGTGAAGGATCCCTCCTCCCACAGTCCCGAGCGGATCGTCAGGGCGAGGGGAAGGATGAACAGCGAGAAGAGGATGATCAGCGGTCCGATGCTCTTCTGGCGATAGAATCGCCGGTAATCTTTCATCGACTCATCACCTCCGTCCACTCATGCAACCACCGATCGAGGTTTTTTTCAATCACTTCGCTCGCCATCCGAAGCGAAACCTTCGGTTTGGGAGCATAGGCGAACCCTTCGGAAAGAGGCGTGTTCCCATTGGCCGGATACATCGAGTTCGCCATCGCGATCGGAAGCTGCGCTTCGCCGAGGAGGAAGTCGATGAACAGCTTCGCTTCCTCCTTCCGGCTCGAGGAGCGGAGCATGCCCACCCCCTCGATCGTCGTCTGATGTCCTTCATCGAAAATGAGGGCCTGGTAGCGGGTGGAGCCTTCGTAGGTGTAGTGGTAGACCGGGCTCGTGGTATAGCTTAAGACGATGGGCGCCTCTCCTTCGGTGAAGAGCCCGTAGGCGCTGGACCATCCGTCGGTGATGGTGAGCGCCTGGTCCTTCATCGCTTCCCACCAATCGAGCCATCCCTCTTCTCCGAAGATCCGGATCGTCCAGAGCAGCAGGCCGAGGCCGACGCTCGAGGTCCTCGGATCGATCAGGATGAGGCTCTTTCTGAAACGGGGATGCGTCAGATCCGCCAACGATTTCGGCCGATCCTCTTCGGGGATCCGCTCGGAGTCGATGATGAAGGCGAAGTTTCCGTAATCGAAGGGCAGGAGGCGATGCTCGGGGTCGAAGTGGAGGAATTCGGGAATTTCACTCAGGATCGGGGAGTGGTAGGGTTCGAAGAGATCCGCCCGGTACGCCTTCGTAGCCATCTCGTCACTGATTCCGATGACCACATCGGCGTAGGGCCGATCTTTTTCGGCGATCACCTTCGTGAGCATCTCCAGCCCGTCTCCGGCGCTGATGACTCGAACGGGGATGCCGTGTTTCGCCTCGAATGAGGAAACGACCTCCTCTCCGGGGCCCCAGTCACCGCTGAACGAGTCGTATGCGTAGACGGTGAGCGGTCGCTCCTTTTGCGTTCCCATCGAAAACAGGGGAAAGGCGATCGTCAGCGTGATGCAGACACCAAGAACGAAACGATGCATCTTCATATCAGCACCTCCGTAGGATGTAGTCTGCCTTGGGTGAAATCGAGATGGGAGTCTCCCTCCGCTGGTATTACCCAGATCAGGTCAACGGGTGTGATCTCAGACCTTTCGGCCACCCCAGGACTTCCATCAGCTTAGAGACACCGGGATTCGATGTCAAGGTGCTATCCTTTCAGACCTCCTTCGGTCAGGCCCTTGAGGAACCAGCGGGAGAAGATCAGGTAGGTGATGACGACCGGAACCGAAGCCATCGTCAGCATCGCGAAGACGTGTCCGTAGTTCGTGCTGAACTGCCCGAAGAGGAGGGCGGTCGCCAGCGGCACGGTCCGGACGGATTGCGATTTGAGCAGGATCAGCGGGAACCAGAAATCATTCCAGATGGGGATGAAGTTCACCACCGCGACCGAAGCGATCGCCGGCAGGAGGAGGGGGATGATGATCCGCGAGAAGATCTTCGGTTCCGAATATCCGTCGATCCGCGCGGCGTGCATCAGGTCATCGGGTATCATGCGGATGAAATCCGTCAGGATGAAGATGCCGAAGGGGATTCCCGTGGCGATCGAAACGAGGATGACGGAACCAAGCGTGTCGTGCAGACCGAAGCCGATCATCATCTTGAGGATCGAGATCGTTCCGAGGCGGATCGGGATGATCAGGCCGGCCACGAAGAAGGAGTAGAGAAAGGTGGAGCCTTTGAAGCCGTGCTTGGCCAGGATGAACGCCGCCAGGGATGAAAAGATGATGATGCAGAACAGCGAGACGAACACCACGACCAGACTGTTCAAGAAGTACAGGTTGAAGTTTGCCCGGGATATCAGGGTGATGAAGTTCCCCAGATAGAACGATCGGGGAGGCCCGAGCGGGTTCTTGAAGATTTCGGCGTTCGGTTTCAACGATGTCACGACCATCAGGTACAGCGGATACATTATCACGATGAAATACACAAACATCGCCAAGTAATACACATAGGTTGAAAGGGTAGAGCGTTTTCTTCTTTTCATCATGCATCCCTCTTCCGCTGGAACACGAAGAACCAGATTCCCACTCCGAAGGCGACCACCACGAACATGATCGTGGAGACCGCAGCTCCCATTCCCATCCCCCAACCACCGCGGGCGGGAGTCGAGAAGGCGGTCCGGTAGAAGAGCGAGCCGAAGAGGTCGGTCTTGAACCGGGGATTGCCGGATGTCGTCGTCATCGCATAGACGATGTCGAACTGGGTAAAGTCGCCGACATAGATCAGCAGGGTCACGATTCCTACGATCGGCATGATCGCCGGCAGGATGATATGCCGCATCTCCTGGAACCAGTTGGCCCCGTCGATCCGCGCCGCTTCAAGCAACTCGATCGGAATCCCGTCGATACCGACCGTATAGAGGAGAATCGATTCCCCGATGAATTGCCAGCTCACCGCGACGGCCAGCGTGGGCAGAGCGGTATGTTCATTTCCGAGCCATGGGAAGTTTCCCAAGATCCCCCAGATCGGATTGAGGATCTGACGAAAGAGGAATCCGACGACCAGCACGGAAAGGGTGGTCGGAAGGAAACTGATCTTGCGCATGAATTTTGCGCCCTTTATCGGGCGGGTGACAGCCATCGCCAGAAAGAATCCGAGGATGTTCTGAAGGAGCGTTACGATCAGGAAGAACTTGATGTTGTTGGTGAACGCCCCCCAGACCCGCTCCCGAAAGACCTCCTGGGTGAAAATTTTGATATAGTTCCCGAAGCCGATGAACGTGTTGGGGATCAGGCCCGAGCCCGTGTAGAAACTGAGACGCATCGAATCGACGATCGGAATCAGCAGAATGAACGTGTAGATCAGCAGTGCGGGAAGCAGAAAGCCGAGTCGGAAGAGAATCTTTCGCCATTTCCGTCGGGTGTGTAAAACGTTTGAACCCATAGGTACTCCTTGATGGATACCGAAGTGAAAGGAAGGTGAGGGTTCCCACCTTCCTTCCACCGTTCATCCTATTTCCTGAAAGGCGGATACCAGGTCTCCAGCTGGGACTGGACGAACTCGGCCGCTTCTTTCGGAGTATACTTGTCGACCATCATCCCGGGAAGGGCGATGCCCATCAATTCGTTCCCGGAGGGCGCCTGGGCCGAGAGCTTCTCCCAGACCGTCCGGACCGTCGGATCCGAATCCGCGATGACCTCGAACATCGCCGCGGCAAGCGGATCGTTGATCTTCACGTCGGCGGGGGTGTAGGAGAAGAAGCCGGGAAGCTCGTTCATCAACGCCTGGGCGTACTCCGCGCCGGCGACCCACTTGAGGTACTCGATCGCTTCGTCGAGATGCTTCGAGTTCTTGTTCACTCCGACGCCGATGTCGACGTGGAAGCAGTACTGCAGGCGATCGCCCGCCTTCTCCACCGGCGGGGCGAACCAGCCGACGTTCGCCGGGTCCGCACCCATGTCCTCGAACGTCGAGATCTCCCACGAACCGCCGATGAACATCGCCGCCTGGCCCGATGCGAACATCTGGAGCATCGCGCTGTAGTCCAACGCCTCATAGCCTCTGGGGAGGTACTTCTTCAGCGAGTACACCGCCTCGAACGCTTTGACGAAGTTCGGGTCGGTGAGCTTCGCCTTTCCGGCCAGAAGCGCCTGCCGGGCGGCTTCACCGCCGTAGAAGTTCGCCCCCAGCCCTGAGAACGCGACTTCGTACAGGGTCCAGTCGTCGAGGGCGCCCTGGGCGATCGGGACCTCGCCTTTCGCAAGGAGCGTTTCGTTGAGCTTGATGAACTCAGCCCAGGTTTTCGGCGGGGTGAGGCCGTGCTTCTTGAAGATCGCCTTGTTGTAATAGACTCCGTGGGTAACACCGGCGGAGGGGAGTCCGTAGGTGACCCCGTCCTTTGACCACGCACCGACCGCGGCACTGGGGAACTTGTCCAAATTCGGGATGATGTCGGTCAGATCGACGAGGTGGCCCGCCTCATAGTAGGGTAGCCCCTCATCATAGGAGCGAAGATAGATGATGTCCGCACCTATGCCGGTTTCCAATGAGGCGGTGGTATTGGCGTCATACTCCTCATCCGCGGTGGGCTGGAAGTCGATGATGACGTTCGGGTGCTTCTCCATGTAGAGCGCGTTGATCCGGTTCATCCGTTCGACGTCTTCCGTTCGCCAGCTTGTGGTGACGATCCGGACCTTTCCTTTCTCCTTGTCTCCTCCTGCGAACACCAGGCCCATGGCCAGCACCGCGACGAGACTCAGCACTACGACTCTTTTTGCGAGTTTCATAGATTCCTCCTTTTTTTTCTAGCGACAACGCCTTGCGGCGATATCTCAGCCGGCGAACAGGTCGCCGAGCCATAATTCCTGTGCGAACACCGCCGAACCGATGATTCCCGAGTTCGCGGCGACGGATGTTTCACATCGAATCTCGAAAATGGCTTTCTTGTTCACCTCCTCTTGAAGATCTTCGACCAATGAGACCAGGAACGGATACTTGGAACCGCTGCCTACGACGACCAGATCGATATCAAGCATGATGCAGATGTTGGTCACCGCCAGCGACAGGAGGGATACGATCTTCTCTTGCCGCTCTCGGGAGGGACTTCCTTTCTCGGCGATCTCCGCCCAGAATGCCGTCAACTCCATCTCCGTTTCGATCCACCCGGGATCGGTTTCGGTCCGCTGATGGAGGGTTCCCAGCACCGTATATCCAAGCTCGCCCGCCCGGGAGTGGGCTCCTTTGTGCAATACGCCGTTCAGCATGATGCCGGCTCCGAGCCCGCGGCCGAGCTCGACATACAGAAGACTGTCATCCGCTCCAAGGTTCCTGGCGGCGAACTCTCCCTGGACCGCGGAATTCGCGTCATTGGCCATCACGACGGGAAAACCGACCTTGCTTTCAAGAACATCCAAATGCGTCTTCAGTTCGAAGAGGTTGTCGCTGCCGAGCAGGAAGGGGGCGTAGTCGATCCGCTTAAGCTCCGGATCGACCACCCCCGGCAACCCCAAGCCGAGGCAGCTGACCGAGGATTTGCGGATACCGGATTGCTCGATCAGGTCGGAGACGCATTCGGGCAGATACTCTTCAAGAAACACGCTGATCTCGGTCTCGATGAACCGGTTCATCGAAAAGACGACGGAAGAGGCGAGATTGACCAATCCGATCTGCAGGTGGTAGCCGTCATATTTGATCCCGATCGCGTGCATGATGTCCGGGTTGAAGCGGAGCAGCTTCGGCTTGCGTCCAACCCGGTTGCCGCTGTTTCCGCTTTCTAGCTCTTCGACAACTCCTTTACTCAAAAAGTAATCGATGATCTTGAGGACCGTCGGTGCGGAGATGCCGGTCTCCCGGGCGATTTTCGCCCGTGATATGGGTTCACCGCTCTTCAAGACCCCGTAGACGGTCTTTCTGTTGAGGGCTTTCAGATCGGATGCGATGAAACTCTCCAACTTCACGGTTAACCTCAATTAATTAATTAACTTAATTAACTAATTAAAGTGTATGAGGGTTTTTCCGATCTGTCAACAAAAACCTTGCGCTTGAAGAGCACAAGAACGGAAACGTTGAAAACCTGCCTTCTCTTCGGTACAGTATCGGTATGAAGATCGTCACGAGTTCCGAAGAGCTGAAGAGGGTGGACAGCGCTGCCAAGAAGGTTCTTCCATCGCTGGTGCTGATGGAAAGCGCCGCCCTTCAGTGCTGGTTCGCCCTGTCCCGACTCATTGAGCGGTCATCGTCGCTGCTCTTTCTCATCGGCGGGGGGAACAACGGGGCGGACGGGATCGCGATCGCCCGCCATGCGTACCACGCCGGGTGGCGGAAGATAACGGTGCTTCACACCGCCACCCGGTACACCGATGAACACGCTTTTCAGCAGACGCTCCTCAAGGAGTATCCGATCAGGCAGCTTTGGCTGGGCGATGTAGACCTTGACGATCTTCCACCCCATGACTGGATCATCGATGCGATCGCCGGCCTCGGTCTGAACGGACCCTTGCATGAACGGTTGGGTGAGCTCGTCTTTCGGGTCAACCGGTCCGATGCCTCGGTGTTTTCCGTCGACATCCCCTCCGGTCTGGGCGATCGGTGCGCCGTATCAGGCCTTTGCATCTCCAGCGACCATACGGTGGCCCTCGGTTCCTTCACCCGGGCCCATTACCATCCTCTTGTCCGCAGCCGCTGCGGGAACCTCCGGATCGCCAATCCCTCGTTTCCCCTGGCGTTGCTCAACTCGCTGGACGTCGTCGCCACGGTCGATGACGAGCCGCTTGCGATCCCCGCTCTTGAGAAGTCCGCCTACAAGAACACCCGGGGAAGCATCGCGATCTTTGGCTCAAGCGTGAAATACACCGGGGCGGCCCGTCTGGCTGCGAACGCCGCGTTCACCGCCCGAAGCGGTCTGGTGACCCTGTTTTGCGATCCCGAGATCCACGAGATCTGCGCATCAAGCACCATGAGCATCATGGTTCGTTCCTACAAAGGGGAACCGGTGGAGGGCTTCGATGCGATTCTGGCGGGGCCGGGGTGGGGGGATGGACGGGAAGAGTTGCTGAAGGTTCTTCTCTGTACACCGGTTCCGCTCGTTCTCGATGCCGACGGGATCCGTTCCCTTGCCCGTCTCATCGCTTCGAAGAAGATGGAAGGGCGCATCGCCCCGACGGTCCTCACCCCCCATCTCGGAGAGATGCGGATTCTCGGAGAGGCGGTGCTCGGAAGGCCCTGCTTCGAATCAAGCGAGAGTCCAGAAACGTTCTTCAGCGATCTTAAGGAAGTCGCTCGGTTTCTCGAGGCGACGATCGTGCTGAAGAGCAGCCTGATCCACGTCGTCGATCCCGACGGAACCATCACGATCTTGGAGGGGCTCAATCCTTCCTTGGGTGTCGCCGGAAGCGGGGACCTGCTCGCAGGAATGGTAACCGCCTTCCTCGGGCAAGGGTTCAGCGCCCATGATTCGAGTCTCATCGCCGGCAAGATTCTCTTTACGAGCGCTCAGGCCGCGAATGAGGAGATCGGGTATTATGACAGTGAAACCCTGCTTCCGTACATCGGCCGGACCGTGAAGGAGGCGGAGCGATGATCCAGCTCTACCTTCTTTCGGTGGCGTACCTCGTCATCGGCTCGGGGTTCCTGCTCTCCGACACCCACGGAATCAGGATGAGCATCCTCTTTTCTCTGCGCTTCACCTTCCGGAACAACCGGGCGGTCCGATTGGGTCTGATCATAGGCGGCTTTCTGCTGACCGTCGGTCTGGCGCTCTTTCCGATCGATCCGGGACCGCGGATCATCGGCGATCTCCTGCCGATGATCAACGTCTTCGTGATGAGCGTCTGGTACCTTTCAGAAGCTCGACAGAAACCCGAAACCGACGAGCTCATCACGAGCGTGGTCGGTCGGTATCGGGAGCGGATGGGATACGTCACCCTGGCGGTCGCACTTCTTCATTTTCTCCTTCCCCATTTCGTGCTATTGTGAAAGACAGGATGAAAGAACGGAACACCACGGCGGGGATCGTCAGGCAGGATGGAAGGCTTCTCATCGCGAAACGGACCGAAGGGGGGCCGGTGGGAGGATTGTGGGAGTTCGTCGGAGGGAAATGCCGGAATTGCGAAACACCGGAGGAAGCCCTGGTCCGGGAGTTCGAGGAGGAGCTCGGCATCCCCGTCTCCGTGGGAAAGCTTCTGGCCACCCACACCTTTGAAAACAACGAGACCCGGTACCACCTCCACGCCTATGAGGTGAAGCGGCTGGATGCCCGGCCGATGACCTTGAGCGTGCATACGGAAATCGCCTGGGTCTCCCGCTCGGAGCTGGATCGGTATCCCTTTCCCCCGAGCGACCAGGCGATCATCGCACAGCTTTTCTAGCGCAGGAACTCGACGGCGGCCCGTTCGATTCCAAGACCTTCCTTATAGCGCTCCATGAACCGGTTGAACCCCTCGATCTCTTCCTTCGTCGCCTCGACGATTGTCCGTTCCGCACCGGCGAACACATCCTGATCGAGGAACTCGGCGAGCGTCCGGCCCCTCTTGTTGACGAGATAGGAGGCAAGCAACGCGATTCCCCATGCCCCGCCTTCACCGGCGCTCTTGAGCGTGGCGACCGGGGTGTGCAGGGCGCTGGCCATCATCTTCTGCCCGACCAGGGCGGTCTTGAAGAAGCCGCCATGGCCGGTGATCGCGTCGATCGTCACCCCCTCCTGTTCAAAGAGGATGTCCATTCCGATCCTCAGGACGCCCAAGGCGGTATAGAGCTGGGTTCTCATGAAATTGGCGAGGGTGAAGGAGCTCTCCGCCTTGCGGACGAAAAGGGGCCTGCCTTCATAGAGCTCGGTCATCGTCTCGCCGGAGAGGTAGTTGTACGCCAGCAGCCCGCCGCCGTCGGGATCCCCTTCGAGAGCCTTGCCGAGGAGCCGGTCATACAGCTCCGCTTTCGGTACGCTGTGCCCAACGGCACGGATCACCTCATCAAAGAGGGCGATCCACGCATCGTATTCACCGGTGCAGTTGTTGGCGTGGCTCATAGCAACGAGCGAGCCGTCGGGGGTGGTGACGAGGTCGATGAATTTGTCGTAGGAGCGGGACAGCTCCTTCTCGAGCACGATCATCGCGAAGACGCTCGTTCCCGCGGAGACGTTCCCGGTTCGTTTGGCCACGCTGTTGGTCGCGACCATCCCCGTTCCCGCATCCCCTTCGGGCGGGGCAAGGGGGATGCCCGCTTCAAAGGTTCCGCTCGGGTCGAGGAAGAGGGCTCCCTCTTTGGTGAGGGTTCCAGCCGCTTCGCCCGCCGAAAGCGGGGCGGGCAGGAGCTCCTCCAATTTCCAGGGATGGGTGTGCAGCGAAGCGAACCGCTCCAACATCGTCCGGTCATACCCCTTGGTCTTCGGATCGATCGGGAACATCCCCGACGCGTCCCCGATTCCCAAGAGGTGCTTTCCGGTCAGCCGATAGTGGACATACCCCGCCAAGGTCGTGATCTTGGCGATTCTTGGTACATGCTCTTCCCTGTTCAGGATCGCCTGATAGAGATGACTGATCGACCAACGCTCGGGAACCGGATAGTCGAACAGCCTGGAGAGACCCTCCGCAGCGCGTTCGGTCATCGTGTTCCGCCACGTCCGGAAGGGAACGAGCAGGTTGTCCGCGTCATCGAACACCAGATAGCCGTGCATCATCGCGCTGACCGCCATGGCCTTCGTCCGCTTCAAAACCACATTGTATTGGGCTTTGATATCATCATTCAGTGATTTGAACGCCGCCTGCAGGCCCTCTTCGACCGCTTCCAAGCTATAGGTCCACACTCCATCCAGAAGCTGGTTCTCCCATGTGTGACCGCCTTGGGCGATCGGCTCGTTGTGCGAGTCGATGAGAACCGCCTTGATCCGCGTCGATCCGAGTTCGATGTCGAGAATCGTCTCTCCCTGCTCGATCCGTCTCTTCCGTCGATCCATCCCTACATCACCGTTCCGTTCTTGATCACCGCGTTCTTGTTGATGACGATGATTCCATCGTGGATGGAGTACATCGGGAAATCCCCCTCCTCCCGCGGGATGTCGTCGATGCCGATCCGGCATCCGTCACCGATGCGGGCATTCTGGTCGATGATCGCCTTTCGGATGATCGTGCCCCGGCCGATGCCGATGTTCGGGATGCCCTTCTTGGAGTTCTGTTCCTTCTCCTCCTCCGTCTCGTAGCGGGAGGCGCCCATGCAGTAGACTCCGTCGAGGGAGGCTCCCGATTCGATCAGGGTCCGGACGCCGATGATCGAGTTGACGATATACGCGTTGGTGATGATCGATCCTTCGCTGGTCAGCGAGTTGGAGATGTTGCAGAAGTTGATCTTCGTCGCCGGCAGGTGTCGGCGGTGGGTGTAGATCGGCATCTCCTCATCGTAGAAGTTGAACATCGGGTTAATCGAGGCAAGGTCGAGGTTCGTCTCGTAGAACGCCTTGACCGTTCCGATATCCTCCCAGAACCCGTCGAAGAGATAGGCGGCGGCTCGGCGCTTTGCAATCTCCTGGGGAATGATCTCCTTTCCGAAATCGGTCTTCTTGTTGTCCAGGACCTCTTCCATCGTCTTGCTGTTGAAGATGTAGATCCCCATCGAGGCGAGGTACTCGTTTTCACAGGTGACCGGGACTCCGAGCGATTCCTTCATGAACTTCTCGCCCACCTTGTAGGAGGTGATGTCCACGTCCGGAGCGGGCTTCTCGATGAAGCTGGTGATGATCCCCTTGTCATCACAGCCGACGATCCCCAGACCGGTCGCCTGGGCTCGGCTGATCGGTTTGGCGGCGATGGTGAACTCCGCCTTGGTTTCGATGTGCCGGTTCAGCATGTCCATCAGATCCATCCGATAGAGCTGGTCCCCGCTGAGGATCATGAAGTAATCCGCTTCCTGGTCGCGGAAGTGGCGCAGGTTCTTTCGGACCGCATCGGCCGTTCCCTCATACCAAGTCTCGCTTTTTATCGTCTGCTCGGCGGCGAGGATCTCGACGAACCCCTTGGAGAAGGTATCGAAGATGTAGGTGTTCGAGATGTGGTTGTGCAGCGACGCCGAGTTGAACTGAGTGAGAATATACACTTTCTTGATCCCGCTGTTGATACAGTTGGAGATCGGAATGTCCACGAGGCGATACTTCCCGCCAAACGGAACTGCGGGCTTGGCCCGGTCCATTGTCAATGGATAGAGACGAGTCCCCTTTCCTCCGCCCAGAACGATGGCGATGACGTTTGGTTTGCGTCGATTCATTTGGTAAAACCCCCCTGTGTCTTGCGATAGAGCTCTTGGTAGGAGCGGGCCGAGCGGGTCCACGAGCTGTCGTAGGCCATCGCCCGTTTTCGAATCGGATCGATGACCGCCCTCCCTCTGTTCCACCAGGCAAGAGCTCTTCTTACTGCCTCCAATATACCATGACCGGTCATCGAGTCAAAGAGGATTCCCGTTCCTCTTTGAGGATCTTCATCCAAATCGGTGATCGAGTCCGCCAGGCCCCCGGTTCTCCGGGCCACCGGGAGGGTTCCGTAGCGAAGGCTGTAGAACTGGTTCAGTCCGCATGGCTCATACCGGCTGGGCATGAGGAAGAAATCGCTCCCGGCCTCAAGCAGGTGCGCGGCCCGGTTCGAGAAGAGGATGTTCACCGAAAGGTTCTCGAACCTCGCCCCAAGCTCGGTGAACTTCTTTTCAAGCTCCCAATCCCCCGTGCCGAGGACGACGACCTGGATCCGTTCGGTCGCAAGGAGCTGCTCCAGCGCACAGACTTCGCCCTCCAGCAGCTCGACGAACCCCTTCTGGCTCACCAGCCGGCTGATCATCGAAAATAGCGGAACATCGGCATTGATCTCGAGGTTGAACTCCTCCTGGATCTGCCGTTTGAGGAGAGCCTTGTTCGAGATGTCCTCGATGGAGAAGGAGTAGTCGAGCAGGGGATCGCTTTCGGGGTTCCACTCATCGATGTCGATTCCATTGATGATTCCCACGAGATCGTCCTTCCGGCGCTGAAGCAGCCCCTCCAGCCCGCAGCCGTACTCGGGGGTCTGGATCTCCTTGGAATAGGTCGGACTGACGGTGGAAAGGGTGTCGGCGAACTCCAATCCGGTCTTCAGCATGTTGGCGCGTTTCTTCGGTCCGCTGCCGACGAAGAAGAGGGGATCGACCTCGATATCCGTTTCCAGAAGATCGAGGCGACTGAACTCGCCCTGATATGCGAGGTTGTGGATCGAGAAGACCGTCTTCGTCTTTTCGAAGAAGCCGGATGGATCCCGCTTCACCAGGTAGGGCAGGAAGCCCGCGGTCCAGTCATGGGCGTGGATGACGTCCGGTTTCCATCCGAGGATCTTCAAGAGTTCCAGCGACGCTTTCGACTGCAACGTGTATCGAAGATGGTTGTACTCATAGGAGGATGAGGAGGTCGGTCCGTAGATGCCCTTCGATTCGGTGAAGAACGGGTGTTGGACGAAGTAGTACTCAACACCCGGTTCTGAGAGCTTCGCATATGTGACTCGTTCTTCGCTCCCCAATAAAGAGACGGTATGCTCGATATCAGTCGGAATCAACTCGTGAGTCATGAATCCGTAGTGGGGCAGCACCACCAGCACTTCCTCACCAAGAGATGCCAGAGCTTTTGAAAGCGCGCCGACAACGTCCGCCAATCCTCCGCTTTTGGAGAAAGGTACCGATTCACTGGAGACCATGCATATCTTCATAGCCCCATTAGAGCATCATAACGGTTCCGGCGTCAAGGAAATTGGCTGTTACGTGTACGCCCGTCCTTCCAACTCATCGATGTACGAACTTGCGCAGTGCGCCGCGACCGCCCCGTCGCTCGCCGCCGTGATCAGCTGGCGGAAGACGGTGTCACGGACGTCGCCGGCGGCGAAAAGCCCCTCTAGAGGTGTTTCCATCCGCTCGTTGGTGATGACCCAGCCATCCTCGGTGAGGACATCGTAGGAGCCTTTGAGGAGGCCGGTCTCGGGGATGATTCCCACGAAGATGAAGACGGCGTCGAATTCCCTTTCATATTCCCGATCGGACTTCAGATCCTTGAGGATGACCGAGGTCACCTTATTGCCATCCCCTCTGATTTCCTGAAGCGTGTGGTCCATCAGAAACTCGACGTTCGGATTGCGCTCGATCTGCTTGACCAGGTTGTCCTGCGCCCGGAACCGATCCTTGCGGTGAGCGATGGTGATGTGGTCGGTCAGCTTGGAGAGGTAGATCGCATCGGTGATAGCGGTATCGCCTCCGCCGACGACGAGAATCCGCTTGCCTCGGAAAAAAGGACCGTCACACGTACCGCAGTAGGAGACGCCCTTGCCGGCGTAGGCTTCTTCACCTTCAATCTCCAGATGACGGTGTTTCGCTCCGGTCGCATAGATGACGGCTTTGGCTTTGTAGGTGGTGTCGCTTGCGGTCTCCACGAGGAAGTCTTCCCCTTCCTTTCTGATCGCCGTGGCGGTTTCATAGACGATCTTCGCTCCGAAGGTCTCGGCCTGAGTCTGGAACTTCATCGCGATTTCCGCACCGCTTACGGGTACCTCGATTCCCGGGTAGTTTTCGATCAGATCGATGTACATCGTCTGTCCGCCGGGGGCGATCGATTCCATGATGGTGACCGTTCTGCCCGCCCGGGCGGCATACTGGCCGGCCGCCATGCCCGCCACACCCGAGCCGAGGACCAAAATCTCCTGCTCAACCATGTACTTACTCCTTCAATGCACGTTCGGCATCGCTTTTACGAATATATGTCGGCCCCTGATCCGGGGGATCGGCGCCTTTCTCAAGATAATGCTTTCTCGCCCTATCGGCTAGCTCCACCCCGAGATTCTGTCGATGAGCTTCAAACACGGTGACCTTTGGGTCCTTCAGCCGCTTCGCAAGCAGGGCTCCGTCCTCGCCGAGGAGGGTGACGGAGGGGTAGGGGGCGATGAGCGAAGCGATCTCATCCGGACCCAGATCACTGCTTTCTCCAATCCGGTCTCCATCCACGAACAGCGCGGT
>JAAZJI010000158.1 GCA_012800465.1 Spirochaetales bacterium | reverse complement strand
CGCTCCCCCGCGCTGCTCGGGAGGGATCTCCATCATCTCCAGGATCCGCACCCCCTTTGCACGGGCGTTGGAGGAGCAGGCGCTTCCCGCGGAGACGCTGAAGCCGCGCTCGATGAGCATCCGCACCATCACCTCCGCCGGAAGGGCGGTGGAGACGGTGATGATGTAGGGCGAGGAGTGCTCTTTCGGGGTCAGGACCGTTACGTGGGGCTCCAAGGTTTCACGAAACAGGCCATTGAGGCGGGTTACATGCTCGGCCACGCTCTTTTGGTTGGCCAGCGCTTCGACGAGGGCCGCCTCCATGCTTGCGATCCCGGCGAGGTTCTCGGTTCCGCCCCGCATGCCCGTCTCCTGTCCGCCGCCTTTGGAGAGGTTCTCGATCCCTTCGGAGGTGTTGTAGAGGAAGCCCACCCCCTTCGGACCGTGGAACTTGTGGGCACCGAAGGAGGCGCTGTCCACATCCCAGAAGAGGAGATCGATCGGAAGCTTTCCGAGCTGCTGGGTCGCATCGGTGTGGAAGTGGATCGCCCGGCCGGTGGTCTTCTCAAATTGGCGAACGACCCCGGTAAGGGCGGGGATCTCCTGAAGCGTCCCGACGGCGTTGTTCAGGCTCATGATCGAAACGAGGCGGGTCTTGGGGGTAAGGGCCTTTCTCAGGTCTTCCGGATCGACGAACCCCCGGGGGGCTCGGAGCATGACGATCTTCCAGCCCGCCTGCTCAAGGACGCGGCGCTGCTGCATGATCGAAGAGTGCTCGATCCCCGAGATGACGATCTCCCCCGGGCTTGGACGCAGCAGAAGCGATTGGAAGACGATGTCGTTCGCTTCGGTGGCCCCGCCGGTGAAGATGATGTGGTTCGGCCGGACATTGAGACTTTTTGCGATCGAAGCCCTCATCGCTTCCAGGTAGGCATGGGATTTCCTCCCTTCGGGATACTTGGTGGAAGGGTTCGCCCAGTATTCAAGCGCGACGGCCCGGTAGCGCTCAAGGGCATTTGCACTCGGAAAGGTGGTGGCGGCATGATCGAAATACCCGGTGGTTCGCATAGCCTTCATTGTGCTGAAACGATGGGGATTGTTCAAGGGAAGGATTGACGGTTGTACGTGAAGGTGATTTAAGGGTATAACTGGGGGTATGAAACCACTGATGACCGTCACCCTCGCCGGAGGCGTAACGACCGAAGTTCTTCTTGCCGAGGACATCAAAGACCTGTCGGCGCACTTGGGCGGCTATGGGCGCTCGGTTCTGTGGGTCTTCGACTCCAACACCAACAAACTCTTTCGCCAGCTTCCTCCCTCGAGGATCATCCTCGACAGCGGCGAGTCCTCGAAAAATCTTGCGAGCCTTGAGCGGATCATCTCCCTCGCCCTCGATGAGGGGCTTGGCAGGGATGGCCGCATCATCGGCTTCGGCGGGGGAGTCGTCGGCGACATCGCCTCGCTGGCCGCCTCCCTCTACATGCGGGGATGCAGGCTGACCCTCGTTCCCACCACGCTGCTTGCGATGGTCGACGCCTCGATCGGGGGCAAGACCGCGGTGGACTTCCAGGGGATGAAGAACATGATCGGGACGTTCTACCCGGCGAACGAGGTTCTCATCTCGATCGAGGTGCTCAAGTCCTTGAGTGAACGGGAGTACAAGAGCGGACTGGCGGAAGTGATCAAGCATGCCCTGCTCAGCGAAGACCGGGAGCTCTTCAAGCTTCTGCTCGCACGCCGGACCGAGATCCTCGATCGGGATGAGGAGACGCTGATGAAGCTCGTCGAGCTTTCGCTTCTGGTCAAGAAATCCTACATCGAACGGGATCCCACCGAAACGAAAGGGATCCGAAAAGCATTGAACCTCGGGCATACCTT
>JAAZJI010000157.1 GCA_012800465.1 Spirochaetales bacterium | reverse complement strand
GAGCGCCACCCGCCTCGCCTACCACCTGCTGAAGAGCGACCCCTCCTACAACCGGAACCTCGCCGAGGGGATCGCCACGATCCAGGAGCGGATCAAGCCGTGCCCGGTGTGTGGAAACTATACGGAGACCGACATCT
This sequence comes from Spirochaetales bacterium, assembly GCA_012800465.1. GTDB lineage: Bacteria > Spirochaetota > Spirochaetia > Sphaerochaetales > Sphaerochaetaceae > Sphaerochaeta. The sequence goes on along the minus strand of JAAZJI010000157.1, from coordinate 6,652 downwards.
GTCCGATCTGCAGCGACCCCAATCGGGAACGGACGATCATCTGCGTGGTGGAGGAGCCACAGGATGTCCTCACCCTCCAGGCCAGCGGAGCGTTCGACGGGCTCTATCACGTCCTCGGGGGGGCGATCAGCCCTCTTGACGGAATCGGGCCGGAACAGCTGAGCTTCGGCAAGCTGATGAAGCGGATTGAAGAAGGTTCCTTCAGCGAAGTGATCATCGCGACCAACCCGACGGAAGAGGGGGACACCACCGCGCTGTATCTCCGCCATCTGCTGAAGGACCACCCCTCCATCGCGGTCTCCCGCCTCGCCAGCGGCCTGCCGATCGGAGGGGATCTGGAGTACGCCGACCGCGTGACGGTCTCCCGGTCGCTGCGCGGTCGGGTCGCCTTCTAGAGACCTCGATCCCGCCCGACTTGGTCGTATGCTTCCTGGATCGCCCGGAACTTCTCCGTGGCGGCTTTGAGGAACTCCTCCCCCAACCCCTTCGAAAGGAGGGTATCGGGGTGATACTCCTTCGACAGCTTCCGGTACGCCCGCTTGACCTCCTCGTTGGTCGCGCTTGAAGAAAGGCCGAGCGTCGCATAGGCCTGCTCCAGCGATGATGTCGCAAGGCCATAGCGCTTCTGGAACGTCTCAATGAGTGGTTCGCTGAAGTGGAAGAGGCGGGCGATCCGAAGGATCAGGGCTTCCTCCTTGGAGGAGATCGTTCCGTCGGCATAGGCGACGCGATAGCAGATGTCCACCATCAGCTGAAGAATCGCAGGGTTGTTCCGATGGCCCTGATAGAACTGCGTGGCGATCGCTTCGACGCTCTGGCCGGCGTTCAGGGCGGCATCGAAGACGCGGAGGGCGAGCTCCTCGGCCTGATAATCCAACCGAAGATCGCGGCGGATGAACTCCACGACCTTCTGCCGCTCGGTCGCGGTGACGGTCCCGTCGGCGGCGGCGACATACGCAAGGAGGGAAAACGCTCCGACGAAGAAGAGCTGCTGTTGCTGATCGAGCCGATCGCTTCGCTCCTGAATCCGGCCAGCCTTGTCGATCATCGAGGCGAACGCGACTCCGGCGATCATCCCTAGAGGACCGCCGAGGGCCAGGCCGATCATGCCGCCGACGAATTTACCGAGCCACCCCATCGCATCTACATCTTATCGATCAGCATCGAACACTTGCCGGAGGGGATCGGCAGGGTCTTTTTCTTCTTCTCGTTGAGCACTTCGATCGTGAAGTAGTACAGCTTCTCCGATTCGAGGCGGATCTCCCATCCCCGGTCGGTCTTGTTGGAAAGGATCGTGATCGTGTTCCGCTTCAGCGAAAGATTCTCGATTCCCATCACCTCCAGGGAGGGCATCACCCAATCCACCGTCTTCCGGGGAAGGGAGATGTCGAGCCCGATGATGTTCTCGATCATCAGCGTGATCGTCGCCAGTCCGGCATAGTGCATCAGGCGGCGACGGGGGAATCCCTCGATCTCATCGGTTTTCGACGCCCCCTCCTTGTTGGGAAGGTACGCCTCCCACAAATCTCCGATCTGGTCGGTATCCGGATGAAGCGTGTCCAGAAGGAAGTACATATGCCGGATTGCGCACTCCCGGGCATAGATGAAATGGCTGTACCGCTCAAGCGCCTTGACGACCATGTAGGTGTTGACGCTGAAGACTCCGCCACAGTGCCCGTTCCCCTCTTCGCTGAAGAAGGGAGAGGACACCGGGAGCGCCGGGAACGGGTTTTCCGTCCCGAATTCAGCGGGATCCCGGAGCTGTTCGACCAGATAGTTCGCCCGCTCGTCGTTGGGAATCTCGGCGAGCATCGCCCAGTAGGAGACCAGCAGCTTGCTTCTGATCCGCTGTCCGTCCTTGTCGAGGTCGTAGTAGAAGCGATCCTCGTCATCCCACATATGGGCGTTGATCCGGGTCTTCAGCGAGAAGTAGAGCCGCTTGTATCGGAAGGAGATCTCCTTGTCGTTGAGGATATCCCCGATCGCCGACATGTAGAGGGCGGACAAGGCGAGCTGGGAGTTGAAGTCGACGGGGTAGTAGGTCTCCGCCCGGGGAATGTTCCCGGTCTGGCACGCTTCGATCGGAACGTGATACAGCCCGTTCTCCTGCAACGCGGTCTCTTCAAGCCAGGCGAAGTGCCGTTCGAGAACGGGAACGACTTCCCGTAGACGCTTCTTGTTTCCCACCTTGTGGTAGAAGACGTATTCGACATAGGCGAAGAGCGGCGGAGAAAACCCTTCGGGGTTCTCCTCCGTCAGGATCGGTTTTCCGTCTTCGATGGAGTATTCGCCTCGGATCGCTCCACCTTCCTCCTGGCGGGAGTAGAAGTAATCGAGCATCGCGAACGGGGAGTGGTTCTGGTTGGAATACACCAGAAACAGCGAAGCGAATGAAGAGAGATATTGGCTGAAGTATTTCTGGCCGGGATAGGACAGATAGGAACCGGAGAACTGGTTCTCTCCGCTCCCCTCCTTCCACAGCTCATCGATCCACACCCATGATCGATCGTACATGTCGACGAAATCCTGATCATAGAAATGTACGAACGGCACCAAATCTTTGCTCAAATTGAGGCTCCTTCTATAGCTCCGGTCACAGAAAAACCCTAAAAACGCGCATTTTTTAAGATAAACTTTCTTCTATGAGATGTCAATCGAAAAATCTACGGGCATCCCTCTGAAACCGGAAAATCGAAATCAAGGTCCAATGTTCACGTCGTCCAGAGCTAAACACATGTATAATAGCTAATTGAATCTGAAAAGGAAAGAGCTGGTTTTTTTGAAAACCGAAAAGGGGTCGATCCGGAGGCACCCCCCTTGACATCGTTTTGGAAAATCAGACGAAAACCGGCAAAAATCCCTCGAGAATTTCAGCCGAGATCTCCGTACATCCGCGACTGATCTCCTCCCCGTCGACATGGACGGGAAGCAGCCCCCGTTTGGCGACCACCGAGAACCGTTTCGTCCTGACCATCTTGAAATCCGCCCGTTTCAACTGGGTGCCCTTCAGAAAGGAGGCGATGACGGGGATGATCTTGCGTCGACTGATCGGCCGCTTCGCCCACATCACGTCGAAATACCCGTCGTCGAAGAGGGCGTCGGGGCCCATGAGGAACAGCGAGCCCATCCTCCGTCCGTTGGAGATCGAGATCTGCTGGGTCCAGACGATCCGCTGCTTCCCGTCATAGGTGATTTCGACCCGATAGGGCTTCGGATACCGGGCCAGCATCTTCAGGAGGGCCATCACGTACGACGGGGCGCCGCTGAGGTGCTTGAAGTCGCTGGCGGTGAAGTTGACCAGCGGTTCGAACCCGATCCCGAGGCCGTTGACGAAGTAGCGACCGTCGGGGTATCTGCCCCCGTAGACCTTCCCCACGTCGATCTGTTTCGTCTTGCCGGCGAACGCGACGGTACACGCCTCTTCGACATCCAGAGGGATGCCCATCCCCCAGGCGAAATCGTTGCCCCGCCCGACGGGGATGACTCCTAGGACCGGAGGGGGGGTTCCCATCTCCAAAGATGCCTTGACGATTCCGTTCACGACTTCGTTCACCGTTCCGTCGCCACCGGCGGCGATGATCGACTTCCGTCGGTCCATCGTCGCTTCCCAGGCGAAACGTTCCGCTTCATGTTCCTCTTCGGTTCGAATCAGAACGACCTTCCGCTCCCCCCGGGAGAGGCAGAAACGAACCTTTTCCTCCAGCTTTCGCGCTTGGCCTTTACCGGCATGGGGGTTCAGAATGACGAACAGTTCGCTTTCAGGCATATGGCATCCTCACAACGTATTTTACAAAGCCTTAGAGCGATCGTACCATAAATTCGATGTCTAAAGAAGTATCATAGGCAAAGCTCGGGGGATATACTATACTGCGCTTCGAATCATGCCGGAGTCGCCCCTCGTGTCAAGAACAACGCTATCGTCCCAATCCATAGAACGTCGCTCCTTCTATCGCAGGATGATCGCGATCGCCTTTCCGATTCTCGTCCAAAGCCTCCTGAACAACGCCCTCTCCTTCGTCGACACCCTGATGATCGGCCAGCTCGGTGAAGCGGCGATCGCAGCCGTGTCTCTTGCGAACCAGATGTTCTTCCTCATCGCGCTGCTCTTCTTCGGGGTGGCCAGCGGAACGTCGATCTTCCTCTCTCAATACTGGGGGGCCAAGGACGACCGCTACATCAGGAAGATCATGGCGCTCTCGCTCGTCTTCGTCACGTTCTCCGCTTCGGTCTTCGCCCTGGTCTCACTCCTTGTTCCCGAAGCGGTCATGCACATCTTCACCCGCGAGGCGCAGGTCGTCTCGGGCGGAGTCTCCTATCTGAAGATCGTCGCGATCAGCTACATCTTCAGCGCCATCACGCAGATCTTCTCCACCGCCCTCCGGGTCACGGGTCATGCGAAGACTCCCCTGAAGATCGCCCTTCTGGCTCTTTCCCTGAATGCGGTCGGAAACTATCTGCTCATCTTCGGAATCGGCCCCTTCCCTGTTCTGGGGATCGCCGGAGCGGCGCTGGCGACGACGCTGAGCCGCCTCGTGGAGGTGGTCCTCCTCCTGATCGTGGTCTATCGGAAGCACCCTCATCTGGCGATCAGGGATCGTGAAGCGTTCCGGTGGCCCCGTCCGTTCATCCGCCACGTGGTTCCCACCTCCTTGCCGGTGCTGTTCAACGAGGTCGCCTGGGCGTTGGGAATAATCACCTACGAGATCGCCTACTCGCGAATCGGCATCGATGCGATCGCAGCGGTCAACATCACCGAAAACATCGGAAATCTCTTCTTCGTCGCCCTTCAGGGGCTGTCGAACGCCACCTTGATCATGATCGGAATCAAGATCGGGGAACACGACTATCCGCTGGCCCGCAGGTGGTCATGGCGCTTCGTCCTCGTCGCCGTCACGGTAGGAGCTGTAATGGGGGGCTTTGAACTGTTTTTTGCCCCGTTCTTCGCCGGGATGTTCAAGATCGGCGCAGAGCTCCGGGCGACAGTGGGCCGCCTGTTGACGGTCAACGCGATGATCCTGCCCTTCCGCGCCTTCAACCTCATCGTCATCGTCGGAATCCTTCGAGCCGGAGGGGATACCCGCTTCAGCATGTTCGCCGAGATGTTCGGAGTCTGGGGGATCGGCGTCCCCCTGGCGTTCATCGGTGTCCTCTTCCTCAACCTCCCGATCGTCCCCCTCTACATCCTCGTCGCCATGGAGGAGGTCTTCAAGCTGCTCATCGGCCTCGGTCGCCTGAAGAGCGGGAAGTGGTTGAACGACCTCACCGTGCATGCACACGAAGTCTGAACACCCAACGTCAACAGCTTTGGGGAATAGGATCATCATGGTTCGTTCAGGATGATTCCCGCATCGTCAGGCTTATCACATGCCTTCATATCCGGCTGTGACGGCTTATACGGGTACAAGAGAACGACAGCTAAAAAATCAGAAGAAGGATTGCCCAACCCCAGATGGGGAACGTAGCACAAACCAATGCGAGAATCGTGACCTTGCGATCCGTCTTTTTATCCAAACCGAACACGTTCGCACCTCCTCTCATGCTGAGCAAAAAGATGTTGGCAGGAGCCTTGTCTTCCGCTTGGCAGGAGCCTTGCCTTCCGCTTCAACACGCCGGTGTGCTTATGATACCATGGAAATGTCGCCAATCCTACCTATGGTATCTCCTTAGAACTTTTGATTTTTATTTTGGAGAGCTTGGGTAGGAGTGGCGCATTTCAATCCGTTGCCAACAAGCCTTTTTCAAAGGAGTGTGATATGAAAAAATTCTTGATGATCGTACGAAACATCGTGATCATCACAATCGCGATGACGATCCTCATTGCAAGTATTCGAAAAATCAACGATATCCGATACAGACCGAAAGGCTACGACCCAAGCAAAGCGTACAATGCAAAGGACCTTTCGCGATACGAAACCGACATCGACGGTGTGCAGGTCAGTCGCATCATCGGCGATTACATGAACGGGTTTCGATTGTTGCCCGAACACAAGACGCACAAAGGCGTGCTCGTAACGTTCGGCGGTTCGGAAGGATCGCCGAGTTATGAATTCGCGGAGCTGTTTGCAAAAGAAGGCTATGAAGTGCTCGCATTGTTCTTTTTCGGCATGGAAAACCAACAGCCTGAACTCGTCAACGTCCCCTTGGATTTTTTCAAGGAAGTGCTGGCGTACATCGATGAGAACGTCGATCCGGACAGCGATGAAAAGACACCGGTCACCGTATACGGAGCATCGAAGGGAGCGGAACTCGCACTCAACCTCGCAGTCATCTATCCCGAGATCGACAACATCGTCATCATGGCACCCGGGGCATGGAGTTTCATGGGCTTGCCGAAACAATACAGTCAGAAGATGTATGCTTCATGGACCCTCGACGGAAAGGAGGTCCCCTACATCGATATGTCAAAAGGCGACCTGAAAACCGTCGCCAATCTGTTCTTGGACTTTCTCTTGAACAGACCGATCGATTATCGACCGGGATATGAAAGCGCATCGATGAACGATCCGAACAGCGAACTCGCACGGATCAAAGTTGAAAACACAAAAGCGAACATCCTCATCTTTGCAGGCGACGACGACAAAATGTGGCACAGCGAAGTGTCGGCAAAAATCATTCAGAAACACCGACCGAAACATACCGAGGTGCATATCTT
>JAAZJI010000156.1 GCA_012800465.1 Spirochaetales bacterium | reverse complement strand
TGTGATGAAATTCCCAATAATTGGATCAATGTGAGCGGGAAAAAGGCCTGGAGCTTCGAAGAACGGAGGAAGCAGTACTACCACCACAGCTACAACTATGACAGTGCCGATCTGAACTGGCGAAATCCGGATCTGGGTCTCATCATGGAGGAGTATCTGGCATATTGGCTGGACAATGGAGTGGACGGATTTTATCTCCAGGATATCAATACATTGGTCAAGGATGACGCGCTACGGGACAACCCGATGAATTTCGGGGTCATCAGGCGCAGGTATGAACGACAGGAGCATGTGTTCGACCGCAACCGGTCGGAGACCCATCTGAAGCTCGAGCGGCTGCGGAATGTCGTGGACCGGTACGATGATCGGATCCTCATCGGAAGATTGCAGACTCCCGATGCCGGAGAGCCGGAGCTCTCCGCTTCGTTTCTGGGCATCGAGAGTGAAAAGATGCACCTTGTGGTCGATCGCTCGATCACCAACACCCGTTTCACCGCGAATCGGATCGGGTTGAGCGCCAAGCGGCTCTATGAAGCGATCGGGAGCAACCGCACCCCGGTGTGGGAGCTCATCGACGGGAGCCGGTCAAGAATGCTCGGCAGGTGCGGGAAGGTGGCGGCGTTGGCTCGGCTGGCGGCCCTGTTCCAATTGACCCAGCGGGGAATGATCATCCTCTACTATGGTCAGGAGCTCGGACTTCCGGATTCGAAGCTGCCGTTGTACAAACGGCTGTTCCGGAGAAAGCGCGAAAAACGGGCTCTCGGGCCGATGATCTGGAGCACCGGGGAGGGAAGCGGCTTCAGCATGGCCGAGCCGTGGATCCCGTTCGCCCGGGGGGCGAACCGGCTTTCGGTCGAGAACCAATTGCTGGATGAGGGTTCCACCCTCCAGCTCTATCGCACCCTCATCAAGCTTCGTAATCGGATTCCTGCGCTCCGAAGGGGGGTGTGTTCCTTCATCCGGACCGCCAATCCGCATATTCTGGCCTATGCGCGGAAAACGGACGAGGAGCGCTATGCGATTCTGCTCAACTTCAACGAACGGAATCAGAGCCTCGATGTCGATGGGTCCGAGCTGAAGGGAACCGTCATCTTCTCGACGCTCCGGGGGATCGCCGGCGACTCGAGGGGCGTGGTCCTGGACGAGCTTGCTTCGTATGAAGGGGTCATCCTCCGACTAGAGCCGGAAGAGTAGGTCGTCATAGGAAGGGATCGGCCAGACGTGCTTGTCGGTATGGATCTCCATCAGGTCGACGTGGGTTCGAAGCTCTTCCATCCGCGTCACGACCGTATCACGGTAGGCGGTCGCCCGGGCCATGGGATTCTCCCGGATTCCTTTGGCGGCCTCGACCGCCCGGTGGAGCAGGTCGACCCCTTCGATCGTGTCTCCCAAGGCTTCGTTCAACAGCGTCAGAAGATCCTTCTGCTTCGTTACAGTGAGATTCATGGCTTCCTGCTTCCAGATCGCTTCGGAAAGGGTTCCGAGGTAGGTGATCATCGCCGGAATGATCTCTTTTCGGCACATCTCGATCATCGTCGAAGCTTCGACGTCGATCTGCTTCGAATATCCTTCCAGGTAGATCTCCAGCCGGCTCAGCGTCTCCCCTCTGGAGAGGACTTCCTGGCTTTCCAGCAGGGCGAGGCTTTTTTCGCTTGCCATCTGGGGAAGAGCGCTGACGGTATCCTCGTAGTGGGGGAGTCCCCGTTTTTTCGCTTCTTTCGCCCACTCCTCCGAGTAGCCGTTTCCGTTGAAGATGATCCGCTTATGGTTCTGGTAGAAGTCGCTGATGATCCTGTGCGATTCCGCCTCTTTGTCCGTCGCGGCTTCCAGGCGATCGGCGGCTTCGCCGAGAACCCGGGCCACCGCGGCGTTGATGAAGATGTTCGGTCCGGCCATCGACTGGGAGGATCCGACCATCCGGTATTCGAACTTGTTTCCGGTGAAGGCGATCGGGCTGGTCCGATTGCGGTCGGTCAGGTCCTTCGGCAGCTCGGGAAGAATCGTGGTTCCCATCTTCACCACTTCCCTGACGCGTTTTTCGCAGTTGCCTTCCTTTGAAAGTGTTTCCAGAATTGTCGTGAGCTGATCGCCGAGATAGATGCTGATGACTGCAGGCGGCGCTT
>JAAZJI010000155.1 GCA_012800465.1 Spirochaetales bacterium | reverse complement strand
CATCGAAGCCGTCCTTGTCAAAGAGTTCATCCACCGTGCGGGTCTTTCCGACAAGGTAGTTCAATCGGATCTCCACCCCCATCTTCCGAAGAATCTCCAGCTCGTATTCGACGATCTCCTTCGGGAGACGGAACTCGGGAATCCCGTACACCAGGACACCCCCCGCCTTGTGCAGCGCTTCGAACAGCACGACCCGGTGCCCTTCCCGGCGCAGATCCGCCGCGGCGGAAATGCTGGCCGGGCCGCTGCCGACGATCGCCACCGACTTGCCGCTGTCATCCCCGACGCGAGGAATCTCGTCAAGACCGTGCTCACGGGTGTAATCGGCGACGAAGCGCTCGATCCGACCGATCGAAACGGATTGCTCCACATCTTTTTTCGCCTTCCCCACGGTGCAGTACATCTGGCACTGGAGTTCCTGGGGACAGACCCGTCCGCAGACGGAGGGAAGCAGACTCGATTCCTTGATGATCGAAACCGCCTTCGCGTAGTCTCCCTTCTCCGCTTCATGGATGAAGGCGGGGATGTCGATGCCGACGGGGCATCCCTTGACGCAGGGCTTGGTCTTGCACTGGAGGCACCGCATCGCCTCGACGCGGACCTGGGCTTCCGTATATCCGAGGGCCACTTCGTTCATATTGAGGATCCGTTCGCCCGGATCCTGGGTGGCCATCCCCTGCAGAGGGATCCGATTGCGATCCCTGGCCGTAAGTTCCTTTCCCTCAAGCTCGGCGAGCAGCCGCTTCGCCTCGTCATCCAGCAGTCGTTTCTTCGGGTGCATCGCTACGCCTCTCCTTCTTTTTCATCCAGGCCGATGAGACAGCGGTGGTGCGCCTCCTGCTCCTGGGTCCTGAAGGTGCCCATCCGCAGCAGGAGGTTGTCCCAGTCGACGAGGTGTCCGTCGAACTCCGGACCGTTCACGCACACGAAGCGGGTTCGCCCGTCGACCGTCACCCGGCATCCTCCGCACATCCCCGTGCCGTCGATCATGATCGTGTTCAGACTGACGATCGTATAGATTCCGAAGGGCTTGGTGGTCAGAGAGACGAACTTCATCATCACCGGAGGCCCGATCGCCACGACGCAATCGACTTGGGTCGTTTCACAGATCCGCTTCAGCGGTTCGGTCACCAGAGCCTTCTCCCCGTATGAACCATCGTCCGTCACGACGATCACCTCATCGGCGACGGCGCGCATCTTCTCCTCCAGGATCACCAGCTCCTTCGTGCGGGCGCCCAGGATCACCGTCACCGTGTTGCCCGCCGCTTTCATCGCCTCGACGATGGGAAAGAGCGGAGCCGCTCCGATTCCTCCGCCGGTGCACACGACATGGCCGTAATAGCGGACATCGGTGGGGTTGCCAAGCGGCCCGAGGAGGTTTTCGATGTGATCCCCCTCCTCCAGAAGCGCGATATGGTGGGTCGATTCGCCGACCGCCTGGAAGATGATCGTGATCGTCCCCTTGACGGGATCGGCATCGGCGATCGTCAGGGGGATCCGTTCATCGAACTCTCCGCCGAGCTGGAGGATGATGAACTGGCCGGCTTTTCGCGCCTCGGCGATTTCCCGAGCCTCGATCTCCATCTGGAATACTGCGGAAGACAACCGTTTTTTTGCGATGATCTTGTTCACACCCACTCCCTCCGATACCGAATTCGCCCAATTTCGGCGATACGATAGTATTGGAAGTGTCGCCATTGTTGTCAAGTCATCCCTTGGCAAACCCCCGTCGTGGTGGCACACTACACATATGATTAAACGAAACGATGAGATGAAGACCGAAGTCCGGCCCAAGATGCGAGGGGGAAGCGGAGAGGCCCGCTTCACCTACCTGATGAATGCGGGCGAGGTTCCGCACGCCCGGCTGTTCTCGACGATCACGCTGGATCCCGGATCCTCGATCGGAGAGCACACCCACACCGGTGAGGTCGAGTACTACTGGATCCTCCAAGGCGAAGGGATCGTCACCGAGAGCGACGGAGAGAAGATCGTCAAGGAAGGCGACCTGGTGATCACCGGCGGCGGAGCGAGCCACGCGATCCGAAACGAAGGAAGCGAGCCGCTGCGGTTCCTCGCCCTGATCATCCTCGAGTAGCGAACAAAGGCCTTCAGGCAGCCGGAAGGCTGCCTGAAGAGTACAAAGCCGATTCGTTATTCTTCTACTTGATCTTCACCTCGATCGTCTTGGGAAGGACTTCCTTCTTCTTGGGGAGGGTGAGGGTCAGAACGCCGTCGGAAAACTCCCCTTCGATCTTGTTCTCCTCGATCCCCTCGGGAAGACTGAAGGAACGCTCGAACTTGCGGTAGATCCGCTCCCGGACCAGGCTCTTCTTCCCGTCGACGTCCTTGAGGCTCTCCTTGTCGCTGGAGATCGTCAGGATATGCTTGTCGACGTTGACCGAGACCTCATCCTGCTTGTAGCCGGCCAGCTCCGCCTCGATGACGTAGCTCTTCTCGGTCTCATAGATGTCCACCGGGGGAATGCGGGTGCTACCGGATTCCCAATCGCCCCACAGGTCGTTGAAGAGGGATCGGAAGTTCGATACCGGATTGTTACGGTTGTAGGTTACATAATATTTCATAGGGCACCTCCACTGTGCATTGTCGTTCTACCCACTATGATGCAAATGGTGTGCCAATTTTTCCAAATACACAATAAAAATAATTCTAATTCTTTATAATATATGCATATATTTAGATTCATCCAATGAACGTGACAGGGAATATCTTGGAAACGATCCTCAAAGATGGAAGAAACGAGGCGCATTCGAATCAAAATGACACACTTGGGCGATAAAGACCCTTTTTTGGTTCTTCATGACCCAACTCAATGGTGAAACAGCCGGATTCCCGTCATGCACATCACCATATCGTGCTCATCCGCCGCCTTGATGACCTCCTCGTCCCGGGTGGAGCCGCCAGTCTGGGCGATGTACGAAACCCCGCTTTTCGCCGCCCGGTCGATGTTGTCCCGGAAAGGGAAGAACGCGTCGCTGGTCAGGCTCACCCCGGAAATCTCCTTCAGATAGGAGTCCTGCTCATCTCTTGAAAGCAACGTCCCGTTTCGGATCCCCTCTTCGATGAAGAGATGCCGTCCTTGACGGGTGGAGGAGGCCTCCCCCTTGAGCTCTGCCAGCTTGGGGTGGAAGCGGAGGTGGAAGAGGTCCGCCTTCTTCCCGGCGAGCCGGGTGCAGGCGATCCGCGACTGCTGTCCCGCCCCCACCCCGATCGCCTGGCCGCCTTCGGTGTAGCACACCGAATTGGATTGGGTATATTTCAGGGTGACCAGCCCGATGAGGAGGTCCCGGACCGCCTCGGGGGGAAGATCGCGCCTCTTCGTCACGATCGTGTCCAGGAGGGAGGGGTCGAGACGGACGGTGTTCCGCTCCTGCATCAGGGTCATTCCGAACAAGGTCCGCTTTTCCAGCACGGGCGGCTCGTACTCGGCGTTCACCTGCAGGATGACGTAGCGCCCCCGCTTCTTCGTCTTCAGGAGCCGGAGCGCTTCCGGGGCATAGGAGGGGGCGATGATCCCGTCGCTCACCTCCCGTTTGAGCACCTTGGCGAGGGAGAGGTCGCACTCGTCGCTGAGGGCGACGATGTCGCCGAAGGAAGCAAGCGGATCGGCGCTTCGGGCCCGGACATACGCGCTCGCTATCGGCGACAGGGTCGCCGGGACGTCGAAGACCCTCCTCTCCTCTTCGCTCAAGGGGAGCCCGATCGCCGCCCCCGCCGGCGAGACGTGCTTGAACGAGGTCGCGCTCGCCAAACCGGTCGCCTCGTTGAGCTCCTTGACCAGCTGCCACCCGTTGAGCGCATCGAGGAGGTTGATGTACCCCACCTCGCCGTTCAGGATCCGTAGCGGGATCGCCCCGCTTTCCATCAGGAGGGCCGCCTGTTTCTGATTGGGGTTGCAGCCATACTTCAGATTGATTCCTTCCATCATCGGCCTCCATGGGTGTTGACGAGTTCATACCCGTCCCTCCGGATCGCCGCCACGGCGATGCGAAGGTCGGGGTGCAGCTCATCAAAAATCGTCTGTGCGATATCGTCTTTCGGCAAGGCGATCGGAATGGGGGGACCTGCGAACGCCCGGGGATGTTTCGGATCCCCTTCGTAGGTTTGGATTCGATGTCCCTGCCCGGCTTTCAGTGCGTCAAAGGAGAAGAAGCTTCGAGTGCATGATCCGTCATCCGATCTCCTG
>JAAZJI010000154.1 GCA_012800465.1 Spirochaetales bacterium | reverse complement strand
GGCCTCTTCAACATCGGAGGGGAAGGCCAGTACATCATGGGGATGACGGTCGCCCAGATCATCGCCCTGCTGGGACCGCGGATTCCCGTGCTGCACTGGCTGCTCGCCCTCCTGGGGGCGATGCTCATCGGTGCGGTCTGGGGCGGGGTCGTCGGAATCCTGAAAGCGAAGTACGAGGTCAGCGAGGTCGTCTCCACGATCATGCTCAACTACGTCGCCCTGTATCTTTCGCGGATCATCTGTCTCCAGCTGCCCGGAGCGACGACCTATCGGACGGCGAGCTATCCCGAGACCGCCCTGATCACCAATGCGTTCTTCCAGAGGATCACGAAGAACTCGCTGTTGAACAACGGGATCTTCTTCATGATCCTCGCCGTCGTCGCCTTCTGGTTCATCATGGAGAAGACCAGCCTGGGCTACGGGATGCGGGCGACCGGCTTCAACAAGGAAGCCGCCCGCGCAAGCGGGATCCCCGTCGTCCGTTCGATCTCCATCTCGATGGCGATCAGCGGAGTCTTCGCCGGCCTCGCCGGCGGAATCATCGCCCTCGGCTCCTTCAAGTACGGAAGGGTCATCGCCGGCATGGACAACTACGGGTTCGACGGGATCGCCGTCGCCCTGGTCGGAAACTCCACCGCGTTGGGCACCACCCTTGCTGGCCTGCTCTTCGGACTTCTGAAGAACGCCCAGGCCCTGATGCAGGCCAAGCAGATTCCCAAGGAGATCACCTTCATCATCCAGGGCCTGATCGTCATCTTCATCGCCCTGCGTTCGGCGCTGAGGATCTATAAGGAATACCTCGACAAGCGACGGCTTCAGAAGGAGGTGGGACTATGATGGTCTGGAACATGCTTCCCTCCGTCCTGATGATCGTGGCCCCGATCCTCATCACGGCGATCGGGGGGATGATCAGCGAGAAGAGCGGGGTCGTCAACATCGCCCTTGAAGGGCTGATGATGATCGGGGCGATGGCCGCCGCCGCGGCCCACGTCCTGATGGAAGGATCGGGGATGAACCACACCCTTTCGCTTATCCTGGCGATGGCGATCGGGACGGTGGTCGGCGGAGTCTTCTCCCTGCTTCACGCCGTCGCGGCGATCAACCTCAATGCGGACCAGACGATCAGCGGTACGGGAATCAACCTGCTGGCAAGCGGGGTGACGATCTTCGCTTCGCAGATCCTCTTCAACGCCGACCGGACCCGCGAGTTCCGGATGGGGATGCAGACCGATGCCCTCGGGTTCTATCCGACCGCCTACATCGCCGTGGTCGTCGTGCTTCTTTCATGGTTCGTCCTCTACAAGCTTCCCTTCGGTATGCACCTCCGGGCGTGTGGCGAACACCCGGGCGCCGCCGAAAGCGTCGGCATCAACGTGAAGCGGATCCGCTACATCGCCGTCCTGGCCAGCGGGATGCTCGCCGGCCTTGCCGGCGGATGCGTCGTGCTGACCCAGACGATCCAGTACACCTCCAACACGATCAACGGACGGGGATTCATCGCCCTGGCGGCGGTCTCCTTCGGGCGGTGGCGCCCCGCCGGGGTGGCCGGAGCGGCCCTCCTTTTCGGAACCGCCCAGGCGTTCGCGATCATCGCGAACAACATACCCGCCCTGAGGGTGCTGCCCACCGAGGTCTTCAACATCCTGCCCTACGTGGTCACCCTCATCGCCCTCGTCCTCTTCAGCGGGAAGAACTACGCGCCCGCAGCTGCGGGGAAACCCTATGAAAAGGGGGCAAGCTGATGAGTTTCCACATCGCGGCCGGGGAGGTCGCTCCCGTCGTGCTGGCCCCGGGGGATCCGCTCCGGGCGAAGCTGGTCGCCGAGCGCTTTCTCTCCGAGAGCAGACTGATCACCGATGTCCGGAACATCCTCGGGTACACCGGCATCTATAAGGGGGTGGAGATCTCCGTCATCGCGACGGGGATGGGCGGTCCTTC
>JAAZJI010000153.1 GCA_012800465.1 Spirochaetales bacterium | reverse complement strand
TTCCCAAATTCCATCAGACGATCATAGCTTTCAATCAGATTTGTTATCACCACATCCCTGTCATCATAACGGTCAACGTTGAACACTCTGAAAATAGCGTCTGTCTTATGCTGAGGCAGCACAGACATAATGCGGTTATCCGTGCCAAAAAGTAGAATTGCCGCAAGTGTGATGCCCTCTTTGTTCGTTTCCGGATCTTCAAGTATGAGTCCGCAGCTTCTGAGCATCTCCTCATCCGTCATGTCAACCCACGGATGATGCTCGGTATTCACTCTCGTCATTCTCCTTGCCCGCTCCATCAGATCGTGGCGAAGGCTGGAAGCCGGAATAGCCGGGTACACCTTATTCACAAAATAGGTGCTTTGTTTGCGGGCATAAAGATTGAAAACCATGTCCGCATTATCTGTGATATCAATGTCAGACTCATTGCTGCGGTCGAAAATCCTGCCTGCATTGCGGTAAACAGTTTTTCCAACCGGGACATGGATATAGAGAACAATACGCCCATCCACCTCATATTCCTCCGGAGTCAGATACAGCGGCGGATACATTTTGCTCTTATTGTTGATCGTCGTAACAAAGTTTTTCTTCATCTGCTCGATGCAGTCTTTATCAACACCGAGAATCGTGCCCTCATCTTTTATGCCAAAGAAAATATGACCACCATCTCGATTGGAAAAAGAACAAACGATATCATAGACATCTTTCGTGATATCCGTTGTCGATTTTTTTGAATTCGACTGTCAGCCCCTCGCCCTGACGAATCAAGTCCATCAATTTTTCAGGGAGCATCATAAAACTCACTCCTTCCCTCTTATATGCATACGTTGAAATTATCCTTCATCCATCCAAGATTCACTAACGTAGTACATCAACATCTCTCTATTGTGTATGATAGGCATACCTTCCGTTTCAATGAATCACTTGTCAATACCGTTAGGCAAGATCGAATCAACCTCGCTCTCCTTAAAAATCTGTTCTTCTTCCTTTTGCAAAGCCTTCTGCGCAACCCTGTAGCTTTTCTCATCAGTTGCAGGATAATTACTCTTGGAATTCTTATATTCGGGGTAGAATTTTGGTGAACTTCACACCATCACGTATATTCTTTAGGTAAGCAAAGGGCCCTATGCTCCCTGGTATGGAGGGGGAGCATGGGAAAGACACCTGAAGTTTTGCGTTTAGATACCCGTATTTCAGCCGTCCTTTTCGAGTTGTCGCTTAGTCGGCATCACCTTTGGACAGGATCGCCACCGCTTCGTGGTGGAACGTTTGAGGATAGAAGTCGAACTGCTTGACGCTGTCCAGGGTGAACCCGAGCTCGACCAGCGTTCCCACATCCCGGGCAAGGGTCACCGAGTTGCAGGAGACGTAGATGATTCTCCGGGTTCCCCACCGCTCGATCTTCTCATGGAGGTTCCTGTCGAAGCCGACCCGGGGCGGGTCGACGATGACCGTGTCGATCCTGCCCTTCTGGACGGAAGCAAGATTCGCCACGTTCCCGGTGTAGAAGTCCGCGTGCGGAGCGTTCTTCTTCGCGAACGCCAGACACCGCTTGCTTCGCTCGACGGCGATGACCCGCTTCGCCTCGACGAACGCGCTGAACGTCCCCACCCCGCTGTAGAGATCGAGAACCGTATCGCCGACCACGTGTGCCTGGACATACCTCACAAGCGCTTCCAGAAGCACTTCGTTGGATTGGAAGAACACCTCGCTGGAGGCATATAGCGTCCTGTCCAAGACGGGAAGAGCGATCTCCCGGCCCAGAAGACTGATCTGATCCCCGGAAGCGAGCGCACCGACCTCCACCAAGTGATTCCGCTGCTGCAGCCGGTAGGCACTTTCGATCAGGAGATCCGGCTCCTTCAGAAGGGAATCCAATTTCGGCGTCAATACTGGACAGGAATCGATCGGAACCAGCTCGTTGCTGTTCCTTCCGAGGAATCCGGCCTTCCTGCTTCTCAGGT
>JAAZJI010000152.1 GCA_012800465.1 Spirochaetales bacterium | reverse complement strand
GTCTGACCGGGGATCAAGGTCCCCAGTCCCGCGGCACTGAGCCGCTCGTACAACGTTCTCCCGTCAAGATCGCCGTCGAACAGCGATCGCAGCGAGGGGGTCCGCTCAAAGTTTATCTCGATGACCGATTCATAATGCTTTTCGGCGAACCTGCGGATAGAAAACGTCTTGCCTACCTGTCGAGCACCCATTACAAGCAGCGCATTGTGCTTGGGTTTATTTTCAAACCACCTCTGCATCTCGGCTTCAATTTTTCGCTTCAGCATGATAATTCATTATTCCTTTATATACAACTAATAATAAATCTATATACACGTTATTGCAAGATATCATCTCTTATTTAACACGTTTTTGCACAATTTTTTCTCCATTCTGTCACCTTTTTGCAGGCTTTTTCTCTCTTTTTTCCACCTTTTTGCAGATTATGTTAGACATTTATTGTAATTTGTATGGGTTTAACGGAAAACACCGTCATGGCATGGCTTATCTCTTTCTTCGATCCTGCTTCTTCATGATGAATGTCCGGCACTCATTGGGGATTTGCTATCGACGGTCTCCTCCGGTAGAGAAATTCCGAGTGTCATGGTAGAATCTGGGGCATGAAGAAGCGAACGATCGTCATGAACACGAGCGAGGAGCTTCGCCGTGCCCGAAAGGAGCTGATGGATGGCCATGCGTAGGATCCTGTTGGTGGTCCTCCTCATCCTGCCGCTGGTCTCCTGCGTCTCGAATCGGGTAACCCGGGTCGGAGCGGACTGTGAGGAAAGTGAGATCCTCTTGGATCTTTCCAGCGCCGCGTTTCTCGGTCACGGATATGTCGCAGGCGACTGGGTCGCGGTGGAAGCCGATGGCATCTTGATTCGCGCCCGGGTCAGCGAAGAACCCTCAGCCACATACCCCACCCTGCTTGTCGGAGGCGAGCACGTGATCCTCCACATCCCGGCACAGTCGGCCGTTCTGGGCCCCTACAAGAAAGATGTCAGCGGAAGTCTCCACGTGGGCGGAACGTTCGTCTTCACCCTCTGAGGACGGGGTCGGCAAGCAGGTCGAAGGTATCGCACATCAGTTCAAGGAGGAACTCGCGGGCACAGAAGAACGTGAGCTCCTCTTCATAGGGCCCTTCGTCCTTCCGCTGCTCCTTCGTGTAGATATATACCCGGGGATCGCTCAGCATTCCTTTCGTCCGGTATTCATTCTGAAGCTCGCGGATGCTACACCCCAGTTTCTCGGAGAGGGAGCGCAGATCCTCCTGTTCGATCTGGAAGACGGCGATGATTTCATTCTTGTGGAACACGAGGAGCGAAAACGCGATGACGGCGAGATCGATCGAGGAACGGAGGCTCGGATGGTCGAGCACCTCGACGGTGAGTTCTCCGACATCATAGATTTCCATGACCGATTCGTGCTTCGGGTATGCATGCCAAAGCAGGGAATCGATCGGTTCCAGGGTTTCATACTCGAGAAAGATCATTGTCCAACCATACTCGGAAGATCTCGCTTTAGGCAAGGGATATCCTACTTGACCGGAGAAGAGCGTGCTCGTAGCATATCGCTATGCTGAACAAACCGATCCTACTGGCATTTCTGGCTACCTTGGGAACATGGGGAATGACCGCGATCGGAGCGGCGTTCGTCTTCTTCTTCAAGACGATCAACCGCCACGTCATGAACGGCATGCTGGGCTTCGCCAGCGGCGTGATGGTCGCGGCCTCCTTCTGGTCGCTGCTCCAGCCGGCGATCGAGCTCGCTGAAGGGGGGCCGATTCCTCCGTGGGCGGTCGCCGCGATCGGATTTCTCGCCGGAGGGGCGTTCCTGTGGCTCAACGACCTTCTGATTCCCCACGCCCACCTGGACTCGAGGCCCGGTGAAAGTGAAGGGATTCCCACCAATCTTCGTCGCTCGATTCTTCTGGTTCTGGCGATCACCCTGCACAATATCCCCGAAGGCCTCGCCGTCGGGGTGGCGATCGGAGCCGCGGCGGCGGGAGGAGGATCCCGGACGATGGCCGCGGCGTTGATCGTGGCGGTCGGGATCGGATTGCAGAACCTCCCCGAAGGAGCCGCCGTTTCCGTCCCCTTGCGCAGGGAAGGGCTTTCCCGCGGAAAGAGCTTCTTCTACGGCCAGGCCTCGGGAGTCGTCGAACCGATCGCCGGAGTCCTCGGAGCCTGGCTGGTCACCACGATGACCCCGATCCTCCCCTACGCCCTCGCCTTCGCCGCAGGAGCTATGATCTACGTGGTCATCGAGGAGCTGATCCCCGAGTCACAGCAAGTCCATGGAACGGCGGACGACCACTCGGCCACCCACTGGGCGACGATCGGAACGATGCTCGGATTCACCATCATGATGATCCTGGATGTCGCCCTCGGTTAGATCCGCTGGAGCAGATTCTCCACCGTCAAGGTGCCGAGCGAGGAGATTCCTTTCTCGGCGAGCTGCTTTGCGACCGCCTCGCCGGCGGTGTCCCGGCTCATCTCATCGATCGTTCCGATCCCGTAGAGATGGTCGACAAGGTCCTGGAGCCGGATCTGGTCGAGGGGCTTGTTGGGAATGAAGCTCGTCCGGCTGTTGTTGGTCGCGACGATGTACCCCTTGTTAGAAAGAGCGTCGAGGAACCCCTGGAGCCGGTCGTACGGGATGACGAGCCGGTCGAGAAGCTCCTTGACCGTCGTTGCGCCCTTGCCGTCCCGGAAGTTCGCCCCGATCAGCATCATGATGTTGGTCCCATCGGTCATCTGGGTGGCCGGACTCTGGGGAAGACCCTCGTTGACCACCCCGGCGGGTCGATACTGATAGACATACGCCAGCTCGACGCTGAAGAAGATTGTCGCCCAGAACACATAACAGATGAACAGAAACATGAACAACGCGGCGAACGATCCGTAGATCACGCTGAACGTCGCCGCACGGCTGGTCAAGAGGCCGGTGAACTGTGTAAAGACGGTGATGATCACGACGCCCGAGACGCTGCCGATCAGCGCGGCGCTGAACTGGACCTTGGTGTTCGGAACGAAGAAGATCAGCAGGAAGAAGATGATGAAGATGATCAGGACGGGAATCACCTTCTTGATGACCACCGACCAGGGGCC